>DASWLN010000167.1:0-4568 GCA_036396115.1 Candidatus Zixiibacteriota bacterium | reverse complement strand
GAACCTTCCTTTAAGCTTTCCACCTTATCAAAAAGAGCTTCCGATTCAGGAGTTACTCCCAAGGGCAGGCGCAAAGGGAAAATCAAAGGTATAAATACCGCAATCCCGATCAATAGATAAATGTATCTTCTGTCAAGGTTCGTCAGCTTGAAAAAGATATTTGTGGAATTTTCTGTCTTCATTTTTAATTTTTCATTTTTCTTTTTTAATTCTTGATTAGCTATCCTTTTCCCATATATGCTCTTTCTATGCCCAGAATTATTCTCAAAGACATAGAGGCTGCCCCCAAAGCCGCACCGATGATTATCCCTCTTTGTACCGCTAAGCTGGGATAGCCCATTATCCAATTGGCAGCCAAAGGTAGTTTCCCCCAGATGAATTGGCCCAAAGGTATCCTTCCCAACATCACCACCACAGAGGTCAGGAGTAAAAGAGTTGCCTCCTTGCTCCTGGCGCGAAAAGCGCGATAAGCTGCGGAGGCAACGAAAAATGCCAAGACCGAAAACATAGTCGCCTGCATCGGCTTTTGAATATTCTGAAATAGCCAATCGTAGGGTGTATCCCTGGATGTCCCCCACATAAAACTGGAAACCCCCATAGCCAGAAGCATGAGAACAAGGATAACCTTGTACCCCCACCCTTCTCCTCTTTGGCTTATGATTTTCAGATTGTTTCTTAAGATATTAACTATGCCTAAAAGCAAAGTGAATCCACCCACAATTGTCATCCACACCAAAAATCCTTGACTGAAACCCTCCAAACTCTTATTAGGAATGAAAAAAGCTACCACCATTGTCATACCAGCCAAGAAAGCGATTATCACTGGAAGTCCGGTTCGCATTTTAATGCTCCACAAATAGTTTGGTGAAAAACCCTCCGCCCAAATGCAATGTTTCCAAAACCACACCTACGATTACTATGGCTATCAAAATTATCTTCATCCAATCCTGACCTTTCAAACTGCCCAACATCAAGGGCTCCTTGGAAAGATAGGCGCTGGCTGCAAAGAGCTCCTCTCCCATTAAAGTGTAGTCGCAAGCTGCAATGAAAAAGGGAAGTTGTTCCGGATTGGCGGTTCCCGCCACCTGAATGGCTCCGGTGGATTGTCCGCTCTCCGCCAAGAGAAGCGATTCAGCATAAAATGCGCCCATAAACAGATTGGCGGCGGGTTTTTCTCTGAACATAATTCCACTTACTGCCGCGACGTAAGCAAATTGCTCTCCGGCAACATATCTCACTGTGTCCGGCTTGAAATCCTCTGCTTTTCCTTCGTCTATGTAGGCGCTTTTCACCATCTCCTGTGCGGCGGCAAAAGGTAAAGGATAGAGAACTGGGCAGATGAGCCTGGTCTCGTATTCAGCTGTGATATGGGCTACCCGGCTTAAAATGGACAAGCCGGCAATGGTCTGAATATCATCCACATCTCCAATCCCCGGCACAAAGAGAACTGACTTGCCCATCTCTGTTGCCCGTCCCACACCCTCTTCAATCGCATCCAGACCATTTATCTTGCGCACGAAAAGCGGCTTTCCTCTTTTGGCGCTGCGAATGAAAAGAAGCACAGCCAAAGAGAAAACCAAAAGCATCAAAAGCACATTAGTCCTTCCAAAACGAAACCAATTTGGTTTGGGAGAAACGTAGTTGGAATAGATGTAACCTGAAAACTCTTCACCTTTTCTTGCCCGGATGGCATAGGAGTACTGAGTTTTGTCTTTCAGGTCGTAATCGTTATAGGTGGTCTGATTATCTGGTAAGAAATCTATTTGTCGGTAGGTGGAATCTTCCTTGGCTTTTCTGTAAATTTCATATCCATCAATATCCCCCAAGGGCTCTCTGTCATGCGGGGAGAGCTTCCAGCTAAAAGTTACCCCACCTCCCCCATCATCTGGAGTATCGAATGCTTTTAAATCGCTTGGGGGTCTAAGCTCATCTGCCCGGCTAAAGGAAAAAACAAAAAGGAAGAAGGAAAATAGAAAGAGTGCCTTTTTTGAAAAAGTGTTCAACTTATTCCTTGCTATTCTTTAGCTAATTCATCTTTGAGAAAATTAATTATGTCCACTGGAAATGGGTCAATCTGATTTAAAATTGCCAGATAGAAACTGGTGAAATCTCCCAATTGGATTAAAGAAAAAATACGGGAGAGCAGTCCCTCGCCTGCACTTTCCTTTTCAATCACCTCCACTCCCATCTTCTCTATTATCCCCTTTACTATCTCCATTCTTCTTTTTATGCGTATGTGGTCATCTCGGTCTTTTAACACTATTACCACTAACTTGTCTTTGTACCCGTCAATGACCTTCCATCCAACCAACTCATTGTGATTGAATTCTGGAAAAAGATTAGAGAAGGCCAGCATCTTGGCATTCTCGCAGACCTGCCCTTTCCATCTGGTGGCAACTGCATCCAGATGATTCTCCGCTGCATAGATTATGGGGAGTTTTTTGTGCAATCTCAAAGCTAAATTCTTGGCTGGATTTTCCGAAGTTTTTCTTTCCATCTTGTAGACGTTAACTCCATTGGTAAGCGACTTAATGGTCTCCTCCATTTCCTTTTCTTTGTCCGGCACTAACTTCAAAAAAGCTAAAACCATCAAGGGCAAAACAAAAGAATATCCTAAAGCCGCTCTGGGCGGGTAACCTTCGGGAATCTTGATGGAGAAGAATCCATCCTGGACTGCCTGCTCCAAAAGTTTTCCACCTGAGGAGATGCAGACGATTTTGGCCTTTCTTTCCTTGGCTTGGTCATAGGCGGAAAGAGTCTCTTCAGTATTGCCGGAGTAACTGGAAAGAAAAACCAAGCTGGCAGGTCCCACAAGATTCGGTAAAGTGTAGCTGCGATTTATCAAGAAGGGGACTTTAAGCTCACCGGCTAAATAGGAACGGACCAAATCCCCACCAATGGCAGAGCCACCCATCCCTACCAAAACAATATTCTTAATGTCTCTGGCTCTCCAGTCCGGCAAGAGCAAGCTTTTGCCCAAAGTTGAGGCATTCTTGAACTGAGAGGGAAAATTATAAATCAAATTATACATTCCAGATGGATCAGATTTTCTTAATGCGTTTGAATCATCCAACAAGATTTCCTCCTGATTATTTATTCTCGCATTGAAGTGAAACTTGACGACAATAATCCTCCAATACTTTTTCTATCTCCTCGGTTTGCGAAAGGGTCAATACCTTATCAACTAGTTTCTTGGCTTCTTTGAACTTTATCGAACGTATAATGCTCTTCACTTGGGGTATGGCTATGGGACTAGTGGAAAGTTCATTGATACCCATCCCTACCAGAAGCGGTATGGCTTTGGGCTCACCTGCCATCTCGCCGCATAACCCCACCCAAATCTTGTTCCGATGACCTGCCTCTATTACCTCTTTAATCAATTTTAATACTGAAGGGTGAAAATCCTGATAAAGATAAGATATCTTCTCGTTTCCCCGGTCCACGGCCAGGGTATATTGAATCAGGTCATTTGTCCCGATGCTGAAGAAATCGCATTCTTTAGCTAAAGAATCAGCTAAGAGGGCGGCGGATGGTATCTCCACCATTATCCCCACTTGTAGTTTCTCATCGATCGGCTCACCCTGGCTTCTAAGCTCGAGTTTCACTTCTTCCAAGATCTCCTTTGCCCTCAAAAGTTCCTTCAAGCTAGAGATCATGGGAAACATAATCTTGAGATTGCCCAAAGAGCTAGCCCTTAGCATAGCTCTCAGTTGAACCTTAAACAATTCGGGCAAATCCAGGCAAGCTCTTATTGCCCTCCAGCCTAAAAATGGGTTGGCTTCGTAGGAATCGCCCAAACCCTTCGAGAACTTATCTCCTCCCAAATCAAAAGTTCTCAGGATAGCTGGCTTGGGTGCCATCTTTTGTGCTACTTTTAGATATGCTTTGTACTGCTCCTCCTCAGTGGGAAGGTCAGAGCGAGTCAAGTAGAGGTATTCGGTGCGAAACAGCCCAACCCCTTCCGCTCCATATTCCAACGCATGTTCCACATCCGAAGCAAGCTCGATATTGGCAGAAAGCTCTATCCTTCTGCCATCCAAGGTCTCCGCTGGTAGGGATTTCGATTCTAAAAACCTCTTGCTTTGAGTAAGGAGATTTTCCTTTTCCTCTGCATAACGCCGGATGGTATTCTGGTCTGGATGCAACATTATTTCCCCCCTATTCCCATCCAACACCACCTGTACACCATTCTCCACTCGAGTGAAGCAATCCTTCAGCCCGACTACTGCCGGAATGCCTAAGGATTTTGCCAGGATGGCAACATGCGAGGTCCCTCCTCCAGTATCAGTAGCAAACCCCAAGACGAATTCCCTTCTCATCTGCACCACATCCCCAGGAGAAAGGGTCTTGGCAATTAGAATCACCTGGCGGTCAACAGTCTCCATGGTTTTCCGTTTTATCCCCAGGAGATTATACAGAAGCCGATGGCTTACCTCATTGATATCCAAAATCCTCTCGCGGATATATTCATCCTTGGAGGCGGAAAGCTCCTGAATCATCTTTTGAATAACTTGTCTATAAACATACTCAGCATTTCTTCTGGTCTCCTCAATCTTACTTACCACATT
>DASWLN010000166.1:0-2115 GCA_036396115.1 Candidatus Zixiibacteriota bacterium | reverse complement strand
AGGAGTAAGTGGGCACGCCGGTAGATGGTCCGGGTCTGGACCCTAAATAGCATAAAAGAGGCGCTTCCAACATTCCCGCCAGAGAGAAGGCTTCTTCCATCAGAGCAAAACCCCCGCCACTACTGCCAACCATTGCCCTTGCTCCGGAAAAAATTGAACCTAATGCCATATTTATAACCCCAATTTCATTTTCAGGATGCACCACCGTTACTCCAAGCTCTTTATCGTGAGCCGCAAGGAAATGCAAAAGAGTGGAGGAAGGCGTCATGGGATAGGCAAAAAAGATGTCTAACCCGCCGGCTGTGGCTCCCAATCCTATTGCCTCATTGCCGGTCACAATCGGTCTTTTTTTGTCGCCTTTTTCCAGTTGGAATTTGTCTCCTATTTTCGGATATAGCATATCGTATATGGCTATGGCATAAGCAATGTTATTTTCGATGTCCCGGGGATATTCGTTTTCAATAAGCTTTTTCAAATCATCTTTATCAATTCCAACAGCAGCGGCAAGCGATGCTACTGCCCCAACTCCAATCCTTAAGTTAGGATTGGGATATTTGTTTGCCTCAATCGTCAATGGCACGCCCACACCTCCGACTTGTTCCACGCTATCCGAGTTGTAAACCATAATGCCATTATCAGTCAAATCCGTTTTGTGCAAATCATAACTCCTCTTATCCAGCGCCACTATCAAATCCGCTTTGGCATAGTGGCTGGTGATTTTTCTTTTGGCTGTGCTGACAATGGAGAAGTTATGGCCTCCTTTGATTAAGCTCTGGTAATCGTCCATTTGAAAAACCTGACGACCCATATCCGCAAATAACTGGGCCGCGACCGAGCCTGCTTTTTTTACGCCTTCGCCAGCCTTGCCCCCGACAAGAAAAGTGAAAACATCTTTGCTCATTTGAGTTTCTCCTGATTTGTTATTTATAAGCCAAAGTAGTTTTAAGCCCCAAGCTGTTTTACTATATTCTGGTACTTTTCGTGAATAATATTCCTATCGAATTCCCAGCACTCATCAAGCATTTCGTCCTTTTCTTCCTGACTAAAGTATTCCATACAAGGAATGAAAAACTGTTTATCTTCTTTTTTAATATGCGAAGGATAAAATCCAACTAGGGTCTTTAGGCATTCGACTATTTCTTTTGTGGTATCGTAATCGGTATTTGTATATTTATCTTTTGCATTTGCCAATCTGCCCACAATCTTTCTTCCAAAGATATGTTCATTGATAAGCTCATCCATCATTTTTCTGTGTTCTGAGGAAAGTTTTTTCTTGGCAAGTTCTCTGAAGAGAATATCCTCTTCTTTGCCATGATGGCAGCGATCAGCATAGGTTCCAAAGAAATCGACTGCTTTTTCAATGAAAACGGGATTGGCTTCGTTTCCTTGATTTATCTTATGCAATTCCTTTTCCATTAATTTGATCATTTTCTCAATAAGTCTGTGCTCTATCATCAAAGGAGCAATCGGCATCATATTAAAGTTTTTATTATTTTGCATTTTTCCCTCGCCAAAAATTAAACTATAACCTAAGAATGAATTTGCCCAAAAGGATATGATTAATTTGCAAGTTTGGAGGCAATCATAGCCACATGTTTTCCTTGAAAGCGTGTGGCGGCAAGCTCATTTTCACTCGGCATACGCTCTCCTCTAATCTATATCATTTCCGGTTTGTAGCTATAGTATCTTTAGTTATCAAATCTATGATATAAAACTCACTCTTCTTGGTCAAGACTTTATTTTCCAACCAACTCCCTGTCTTGACAATCAGCCAAGATGCTAAGATATGTAAGATTAATACGATTGCTACTCTGAAATGGCTTGACAAGTCTGGCAAGCTGAATGATATTGGTTTTCAAACAAGTTTTGTTTTACATCTATTATTTGCAAATCAAAATGAGAGCTTGAAATGAATTGGGGAAATCTTTGTCTGGTTCTTTCGCTGATTGGGGCTTCATTTTCAGCTTTGTTTTTCTTTTTGGAAGCCAGAAGGAACAGGGAAATCTCCTCTTTCGGAAAAAAGGCCTACTACTTTTTCGTCTTTTTTACAACGCTTGCCACGGGCTATCTGTTTTTTCTTTTCTTAACCCACCGCTTTGAATTTGAATATATATA
>DASWLN010000165.1:0-3923 GCA_036396115.1 Candidatus Zixiibacteriota bacterium | reverse complement strand
GGTTCCGGAATAGGTTACATCGTCTCCCAAATTTGAGCCGTGATTTATGCCGGAGATAATCAAGCTCGGTCTTTTCTTCATAAGGGCATAAACCGCTACCATCACTGCATCTGTTGGTGTGCCGTCTATGGAGAAAACTCTTGACCCAAGTTTTCTTGTTCTCAAGGGACAGGTTAGGGTTATGGAATGGCTGGTGGCGCTTTGCTCCTTGTCCGGAGCAACTACCCACACCTCTCCGAGTCTGGACATCTCGCTTTCTAAGGCAACTATTCCCTTTGCTTTAATTCCGTCATCGTTAGTTAAAAGTATGATTGGTTTTTTTCTCATTTTACTCGCCTCTGCCAGAAAGCCTCGCTCGCCTCTCGGCGCTCGCCTCTCGGCGAAGCCGAGGGAAGCCGAGGGCCCTTTATATTTGTGAAGCCCTGTGATTTGTTACGGGAGGCTTCACCAGAATATGCTTTTTATTAGAACTTTTATGAATCTGCCGGTATCTACGAATGGGTTAATAAAGCTTTTGCTTTTTTCGTATATCGTCGATATTTCAACTTCACCGATTTCAAAATTCCCCCGACCCGCCTTAATTAAGATTTCAGATTCCAGGTCATATCTTCTGGAACTCAAGTTTACTTTCTCTAAAACTTCCTTTGAAATCCAGCGATAACCGGATTGGCTATCATGAATGGTCTTGCCCGAAAGAATTGATATTATAATAGAACATATCTTATTAGTCAAGTATCTATCAAGTGGCATAATCTTTAGATTCATCTGGCGTGTGCCAATTATGATGCCATAGTTTGAACTTTTTGCCATTTTCAGGAAATCCTGCACAAACTTAGGGTCGTGCTGCAAATCCGCATCCATTGTGATTATGCCGGAGTAATTGTGATTTAGACAATATTCAAACCCTGTTTTTAAAGCTACTCCTTTTCCTTTGTTCTTTTCGTGTTGAATAATGACAGCTCCTTTGTCTTTTGCGATTTTGTAAGTATCATCCATTGACCCGTCATCGATTACTATTATATCTTTTGGGGGTACATAATTTGTAAGCTGCGAAATCAATTTTTCCAAAGTGGTAGAGGCGTTGTAAGCGGGGATGATTATGGCTGTTTTGGTCATAGCAAAATTCCGAGCCTCAGGCGACATTGGCCAATGTCGCCTATTTTGGAGTGTAAACCTTCAGGTTTGATAATATAAAGCTGAAGCTTTATGCTCCAAGAATCTATCTATCATTTTTGTAATGACATCATTATAACGTCATTGCGAGAAGCGTAAGCGACGAAGCAATCTCATATTCTTATTTTGTAGGGACAGAACATGTTTATCCCGCCCTGCTTTTTTGCAGGCGACCCAGATGGGTCGCCTACGATTCTGTATTTTTTGTAGGGACAGGTCGCGACCTGTCCCTACGACAATCAAATCCTCTACCACAAAAAAGAGCAGATTTCCTCTGCCCTGAAATTTCTAATCGGGGCGAGCCGATTTGAACGGCCGACCACTCGCACCCCAAGCGAGTGCGCTAACCAGGCTGCGCTACGCCCCGAGGAATGTTCAAATAAAATCAAAGTCAGCCGGAAATCAAGCGAAAAACTTGAGCATATCTTTTAATTCTTTCCTCACCTCAAAGAGCAAATTCTTAAGCTGAGCTGTTTTCATATCAGGTTTGACTTTGATGTCCTTTTTGGTCTCTTTGAGTCTGTTTCTCGCTCCCTCGATGGTATGACCTTCCTCATACAGAAGATGCTTGATGCGATTCACCATATCGATATCTTTTTGCTGATAGGAGCGATTTCCCGCCCGATTCTTCTTGGGCTTGAGTGAGGGGAATTCCTTTTCCCAGAAGCGCAGAACAAAATCCTTGACCCCGGCCATTCGGCTGACTTCGCTAATTGAATAGTAAATCTTCTCCCCGGGCTTTAAGGCAAATTTTGCCATACTTATTTGATTGAATAAAGGGAAGTTAGAAGCCCCCACTTAAACTAACACTATAAAATAACTAATACATTTTTTATGTCAACCCCAAAATTTTATTTTTCAGGGTCAATTCCAAATTTCACTTTTTGGTTGTCGGGTCATCAGCTCCATTAAACCCAACTTTGGAGGCTTATCCTCAAAAAGAACCTGATAGACCTTGTGGGTTATGGGCATTTCCACTTTATGTTTCCGTGAAAGCCGGTACGCAGAGCGAGTGGTTTTCACTCCTTCTGCCACCATACTCATCTTGGATAATACATCTTTCAACTTCCTTCCTTTTCCTATCTCTTCTCCCACATAGCGATTTCTGGAGTATTTGCTGAAGCAAGTGGTAATTAAATCTCCCACTCCGGAAAGCCCGGCAAAGGTCTTGGCATCTGCTCCCAATTTCTCTCCCAAGCGAATCATTTCTGCTAAGCCCCGTGAAATTAAAGCCCCTTTGGTGTTATCTCCCAGACCCAGACCATCACAAATGCCGGAGGCGATGGCAATTATATTTTTCAAGGAGCCACCCAATTCCACACCAATTAAATCGTGATGAGTATAAACCCGAAAGAACTCGTTCATAAAAAGCTTCTGCACCTTCTCTGTTGTTTTATCATTAAATCCGGCTACCACCACAGTTGTAGGAACTTTTCGGCTTACTTCTTCCGCATGGCTCGGTCCGGAAAGGGTAGTGATATTCGGACGGATTTTCTTGGGCAATTCACCAACCAAAACCTCTGACATCCTGCAAAGGGTTTTGTTTTCTATCCCCTTGGCTAGGTTTATCACAATCGGGTTTCCGTACAAGAGCGGAGCGATTTTTTTCGCAACCCCTCTTACTGTGTGAGAGGGCAAAGCAAGGCAGATATATTCCTGATTGCTTAATGCTTCTTTCAGCTCATTTGTTATCTTGACTGACTGGGGAATTTTCACCTTGGGGAGTTTATCTTTACGTTCCCGTTTTTTGGACAACATCTGGAAATCATCTTTGTCGAATTCCCATAAACTGACTTGGTGTTGGTTGTGATTTAGTAAAACCGAGAGGGCTATGCCCCAACCTCCTGCACCTAAAATCGAAACTCTGGACATATCAAATCCTTTTGTCTTTCTTGCCGAATTTGTTTTCCGTTCCGCGAAGGAGCCTTTTTATGTTCTGCCGGTGGGTATAGAAAATCAAGAAGCACAATATTAAAGAAATTATAATTAACTCAATAGGTATCGCTTTTTTCAAGTAACATTTTTCGAAAGTTAGAATCAAGGGTAAAAACAAAGATGAAATCAAAGAGCCGAGAGAAATATAGCGGGTGAAACTTACTATCAAGATGAAGATGACGAGGATAAGTATGAACTCCGAAGGGACAAGTGCCAAAAGAACACCAGCTGCTGTTGCTACACCCTTGCCTCCTCGGAAGTTCGCGAAGATGGGAAATATATGGCCTAAGATTACAAATATCCCCGCCCCAATTTTAACTAAAGTTAGGCTTAAAGGAACTTGGCTACTAACTATTTGACTTACCAGAAGAATACTAAGCACTCCTTTCCCCATATCCAAAATCAAGACAATAACTGCTGGCAAGATTCCTACTACCCGGAAAACATTGGTGAATCCTATGTTTTTCGAGCCATATTCGCGAACATCGATCCCCTTGAAAAGTCTGGAGATGATTACTCCAAAAGGAATGGAACCTAGAAAGTAGCGGAAAATGATTACAGCGAGAAATCTTAACAAGCCAATTGGCATTTATTCTCTCTTTCTGACTTTAATCCTCAAAGAACATCCCACAAATCCAAAATGTTCTCGAATGCAATTGGAAAGAAATTTCAAATACGCCTTTTCTAATGACTCCGGATAATTACAGAAGAAAACAAATGTTGGTGGCTGAATATCAGTCTGGGTAAGATAATATATTTTTATGTATTTTCCTCCAACTGCAGCCGGTGGCCTTCTCTTTATCTCCTTTCCGATT
>DASWLN010000164.1:0-2891 GCA_036396115.1 Candidatus Zixiibacteriota bacterium | reverse complement strand
CGGTCAACTTCCGAATAGGCGATATCCAATACTCTGCCAACATCCCTGACCACTGCGCGGGCAGCCATGCTTCCGAATGTTATTATCTGGGCAACATTTTTCTTTCCATATTTGTTTATGACGTATTTTATGATATCGTCTCTACCTCTATCGGAAAAATCAATGTCAATATCTGGCAACGTGACTCTTTCCGGATTCAGAAATCTCTCAAAGAGAAGTCCATATTTCAAGGGGTCAATATTGGTTATGCCCAAAGAGTAGGAAACCAAACTTCCAGCTGCAGAGCCTCTGCCCGGACCGACTGGTATTTTCTGTGACCTGGCGTAGTCTATGAAGTCCTTGACAATCAAAAAGTACCCGGCATAACCCATTTGTTTTATCACATTCAGCTCGTAATCCAGTCTTTCTTCCATTCCCGGCGTAACCTTTTGGTATCTTTCGGCTAACCCCTTTCTAGCCAAGAAAGTCAAAAAAGAATCCAAGTCAGAATATCCTTGAGGCAGAGGAAAATGCGGTAGATGGCATTTGCCGAACTCCAAACCTAAATTGCACTCCTCGGCTATTTTTACGGTGTTGGTTAGGGCTTGGGGAACTTCCTGGAAGACTTTTTCCATCTCCTGCGGAGATTTGAAGTAAAGTTGGTCTGAGACGAACCTCATCCTATCCTCATCCGTCACCTTTCTGCCAGTTTGGATGCACAGCAGAGCATCATGTGCCAGATAATCCTCTTGTTTGAGATAATGGCAGTCATTCGTAGCGACCAAGGGAATCAACATCTCTTTAGATAGTTTCACTAGCTCTCTGGCGACTTTCTTCTCTTCATCCAAGCCGTGGTCCTGCAGTTCGAAATAGAAATTGTTTTCACCAAATATCTCCACATACTTATTGGCTGCTTTCTTGACTTCATCGTATTTCTCAGCCAGAATCAAACATGCAATCTCTCCTTTGAGACAGCTGGAAAGGGCAACCAGTCCTTGGCTATATTTCCTCAAGACCTCTTCATCTACCCTGGGCTTGTGGTAGAAACCCTCTAAGTATCCAATGGTAGCGAGCTTAATCAGATTTTTGTAACCAACCGAATCTTTAACCAAAAGTATCAGATGATACCCTGCATCCGGAAACCCTCTAACCGGCTCCTTCTTGTGCCGACTGACAGGGGCAACATAAACTTCACAACCTATTATCGGCTTTATCCCGGCGGATACCATCTTTTTGTAAAACTCCACGATGCCAAACATATTTCCGTGGTCAGTGATTGCCAGGGCAGGCATCTTATATTCCCTTGCCGAGTTGACCAGGTCATCTATTCTACAAGCACCGTCCAATAAGCTATAATGGGTATGAATATGTAAATGAACGAAATTGGAGTGTTTCATTCTTCCCCTTCAAACTCCCTTAAGATTTTCACAAACCGATCCCGACACTCCCCACACACCAGGAAGGACCTCTCAATATAAACGTCCTCTTCCAATTCCAATTCCTTTCTATCCTTCAAATCCTCTTCCAGTATCTTTAGTCTATTCTCCAGATAATCCAGGGGCTTTTTGGAGTAATCTTCCAAGTATCCATCAAAATCCGAAGCCACTTCAACTCTTATGTTGTATTTCAAGCCACCCTTTTTCAATCTCTTTCCGCATTTAGCGCAGCGGGCTTTCTTTTTTGCTTCTGTTTTGTATTTCATCTTTATCCCTTAAATGAGAGCTCTAAAAAACTCGTTTTGCAGGGCTGGGAGCCCTGTCTACGTGGTTGCAAGTTATTGATTCTTCGTAGGTCGGGCACCTTGTGCGAATTCTGCATCTTGAGACCCGACTACCCCGATACAGTTTTTCAGAGACCTCCAAATAGTTTCAAGAGTAACATTCCACCCAGAAAACCGCCGATATGCGCAAACCAGGCCACTCCACCGCTTGCCTCCGCCCCCAAGGATGGTAAGCCACTCAGAAGCTGTAAGATGAACCAAAAACCTAAAACCAGAAAAGCGGGTATCTTAACCATACGAACAAAGAAACCAAAAAAGATCAGAGTCGATATGCGCGCCCTCGGAAACTTCAAAAGGTAAGCCCCCAGAACTCCGGAGATGGCACCAGACGCACCTATCATCGGAACGTTCGAGCCGGGTGCAGTTATAATATAAGAAAAACTGGCAATAAGTCCAGAGGTGACGTAAAAGATGAAAAATTTTATGTGACCCAGCCTATCCTCAACATTGTCTCCAAATATCCAAAGGTAAAGCATATTACCGACAAGATGAAAAAAACCGCCATGCATGAACATTGAAGAAAATAGAGTCAAACCGATTGGAAAAGCTGGATGTGAATTGACTGTTCCAAGATGGGTGATCTCATAGGGAATAGCTCCATACTTGGAAATCAGCATCTCGAAACCTTGGCTTCCAGAAGAGAGTTGAAGAAAGAAAATAACGCAGTTTGCCACTATCAAGCCAATAGTCACAATCGGAGGACGATATGAAGGTATATCATCCTTAAGAGGTATCATTGACTAATTACCTCAAATCTGCTTTTAGCCGAGCTGGTATTCCCCATTCTATCTTTAACTTGCACAGTCAAAGTGTGCTCTCCATAACCTAAGTCGAAGTGCGGTTTGGTGCGTAAGATATTGTTGTCTATGTCATATTCTGGAATAAGCCATTCTCCATCTAAGTAGGCCTCTATATCTCTGTCGTCTTCGATTCCGGAGAAGTCGTCCTTTATTTTAATTACGATTTCAGGTCGCTTAACTTTTAACTTCTGTTTTTCTTTGGGACGGATGATTCTTATGGACGGAGGTATGGTATCCTGGCCTAGAGCATAAGTTGAAAAGCATTTTATTTTCGCCTTTATTGTCCTTTGGTCTTGGTCCCGCTCCTTTCCCGTAAACCCCCATTTGTCTTC
>DASWLN010000163.1:0-5340 GCA_036396115.1 Candidatus Zixiibacteriota bacterium | reverse complement strand
TCCAGCTGGAATGAGTTTCCCATTTCCAAACGGGTCAGAAGCATCTATCATAACTATATCTAAATCCCGCATCAGCTTTTGATGTTGAAACCCATCATCTAAAACCAGAAAGTCAGAAGAGTATTTATCTATTGCTTCTTTGCCAGATTCGACCCTATTCTTGTTCACAATTATAGGCGCGGAGTCGAGTTGTGAGGCTAAAAGATATGCCTCATCCCCAACTTTTTGCCAATCCAAATCCTTTATGCCGGGAACTATAGTTATCATCTTTTTTTCTTTTCTTTTATAGCCCCGGATGAGGATTGCGACTTTGTAATTGTTTTCAACTAGATTCTTAGCCAGAAAAGATACGAAGCTTGTTTTTCCGGTTCCGCCCCAGGTTATGTTCCCCACACTTATAACCTTAGCGTTCAGTTTATATCTCTTAAATATCCCAGTTGTGTAAAAGAAATCTCTAATCTTGATTATAAGATAATAGAATTGGGATAATATTAAGAGAAATATCTGCAAGCTACCATACCCTGGATAGAATTTGAGCGGTCCTCTCTGCGGCACTTGCTTGTTGACTGATAGCCTCTTTGGCTTTTTGACCTAGGATTTTTCTCTTGCTCTCATCTATTATGAGTTCATCCATTTTCAGATAAAGCTCGGTCTCATCCTTGACCTGGATTCCTCCTCCAGAGGTTCTAAGCAAGACCGCCATCTCTTGAAAATTATCCACATATGGCCCAAATAACACCGGAACTGAAAATCTTGCCGGCTCCAGAAGATTGTGCCCGCCTTTGGGCACCAGGCTTCCTCCAACAAAAGCTATCTTTGCCAAGCTATAGAATTGGTTCAGCTCACCCAAAGTATCCAGGATTATGACTTCACATTGCGGATCAAGGTTCTGGTTCAATTCACTTCTTCTTATGGAGTTCAATCCAAATTGGGTCAGATCTTTTTCCAGTTCATTTAGATGGTTGAGATGGCGGGGGGCAATTATCAAGATCAAATCCGAGTGGGAGAAAATAAGTTTTTTGAAAGTTCTTAAAATCATCTCCTCTTCAGTCGGATGGGTAGATCCAGCCACAATGATCTTTTTTCTCGAGACTATCTGGGAGAAAGCATCCACTTGCTTTTTGTCCACATTTTCTTCCTGGAAAAAGATTGAATCGAATTTGATATTTCCCACCACGTTCACCTTATGAGGAGGGGCTCCTAAAGAGATTATTCTTTTAGCATCGAGCTGGCTGCGCATACAGAAGGCATCCACAAAGAAAAGGACTTTAGAGAAGAAAAACTTAAATCGCTTGTAATTGGGGAAAGATTTATTGGACATCCTGCCGTTGATTAAGGCAATTTTTGAATCACGTTTCTTAACTTCTCTTATCAGATTAGGCCAAAGCTCGGTTTCAGTCAGAATAAACAAACTGGGATTGATCGCCCTTGCCGCTTTTCTGGTTGACCAAAGCAAATCCAAAGGCGGATGAAAAATAAATTGCACGTCTTTCAGGTTCTTCTGTGCCTCCTTTTTTCCAGTGCGAGTCATAACCGATACTACGATTATAGTTTGAGGGAATTCATCTTTCAGTCTCGGTATTATAGCCGGAAGCATCTTAACTTCACCCACTGAGGCGGCGTGAATCCAAATCACTTGATTTTTCTTAAAGGTTTCCCTCCATGTTCTGGGCAGAAACCCTAACCTTTCAACCACCCCATGCTTTCCCCATAGGCCCCTTATCAAAAGATAAGGAAGAAGCAAAAGCCAAATTAAGGTGAAAAAGACATTATATATGAAGTAAATCATTTTACAAAATAGTTATTCGCCTGCGAGGTTAAGGCAACCAATTTTTCTTCCAGTTCTTCTCTTTTCTCTTCTATCTCTTCTAAGGAGGCTTGGGCATCCACATGCATCGGATCACCTAGAATTATAACCACTTCGGAGAATGGCTTGGGTATGATAAATTCATCCCAGCTTTTGAGAGTCCATCTTTTTTTGGCTGAATTGGAGACAGGTATTATGGGTGTGCCGCTTCTTTGGGCAATATAGATTGCTCCGGGTTGTGCTATATATTTTGGTCCCTTGGGACCATCCGGAGTCACCGCTACATTGTATCCCTCCAAGTTCTTGTTTGCCATCTGAAATATGGCTTTGGTTCCACCCCGGGTGGTTGAACCCCGAACTGAAGCAAATCCAAGCAAATTTATGATTCTGGAAATGAATTCCCCATCCCGGTGCTGGCTGATTAAGACACAGACCTTCTGCCAGCGATGAGAGAAAGAAAGCACCAGCATCCTTCCGTGCCAAAAAGCGTATATCACCTTTTGATTTGTTTTCCTTGCGGGAAGAATATTTTCCCTCCCAACCCATTTTATTCTCCAGGTTTTGCCCAGAAGGAGAATGAGAAAAGCTCCGATTATCGGAATCAAGAACAGAGTCAATTTGTCCAAAAATCTTTTCATATTAAGAAAGCATTTGATTTATAATCTGGGCAGTTTTCTTAGAAGCACCCACCTCTCCCAATTTCTGCTTAACCATCTTTAAGTCTTCTTTGATTTTCTTATGTTTTTCCCTGTTCTCCAAAATCTCCTCCATCTGGGAAGCTATCTTTTCGGGCTGGACATCCTTTTGTAGATATTCCGGCACAATTCTTTTTCCTGCCAGGATATTAACCAAGCCGATATTGGGCAATTTAACCAGATTCTTGCCAATTAACCAAGTTAAGAAATGAGTCTTATACAGAATAATAAGCGGCGTTTCCAAGATAGCAGACTCCAGAGTCGCAGTTCCAGAGGTTACCAAAAGCAGATCCGAATATTTCATTAAATCGTAAGTTAAGTTTTCAACAATCTTTGGCTTGGACTCGAAAGGACCAATCAAATCCTCTAAGCCTTGGCTGGGAATAGTGGGGGCTAAGCCGATAGCGCAGGTTATGTTCTTTAGCTTTCGCTTGGATATTTCGACCGCTCGGAGCATTGGGGGGAGAATCTTTTCCACCTCCTGCCAGCGCGAGCCAGGAAGAAGCCCAACCAGCAATTGGTTTTTTCGAATATCGAATTTCCTTTTGAAATCCTCCTGGCTTAAAGTGGGTTTAACTATATCCAGAAGGGGATGACCCACGAATTCCACATCCACCTTTGCTTTCTGGTATATCTCCTTTTCAAAGGGAAGGATAACTATCATCTTATCAACATACTTTTTTATCTTATTTATTCTCTTTCCGCCCCAAGCCCAGATCTGTGGGCTGATATAATAAACCAGGGTTATCCTTCTTTTCTTGATTTGTTTGGCAAATCTCAAATTGAATCCGGGATAATCTATCAAAATTACCAAATCAGGTTTTCGCTGGTCTAAGAGGGAAACCATCTTTTTTCCCACCTGTCGGATGAACCTTAAGTTCTTTAGTACCTCTGCAATTCCCATAAAGCCGAGCTGGTCAATATGAAAGGATAGCCTAACCCCCTGTTCTTTCATTTGATTACCACCCATCCCAAAAAAATCAATTTCAGAGTTGAGCTTTTTTAATTCTGCCACCAGGCTTGAGCCATATAGATCCCCGGAGGCTTCGCCTGCTATAATAAGTATCTCTTTGCTAGAGTTCAAATCTCCTTCATCCCTTTCCTGTGCTGGCTTGATTTTTCAATTATCTTCAGAGCAACTTCCAAAGCCCTTTTCCCATCCTCACCTGTAACCTTAGGTTTTTTCCTATTTCTTACCGCCTCCAAAAAAGAAGAGATTTCCAAAGTTAGCATATCCCGATCTTCAATTTTTGGCTTTTCGTAAAGTATGGTTTTGCCAATTTGTTCAGTTGGTATCTTTCCGATAATGGTGCTGGATTCTTCCTCTTTTAAGGAGTAATCTTTCAGGTCAACCAGACGGTAAATCTCAGCTTCCTTACGTAGCAAATCCAGGGAGATATAACTGTTCTTCTGGAAGAATCTTATTTTGCGCATATTATTGGCGGAGATGCGGCTGGCGGTGATATTGGCCACAGTTCCATTTTCAAAGGTTAAACGGGCATTGGCTATATCTTCACTTTCAGTTATGACTGAGATGCTGGCAGCCTGGATATCTCTAAGTTCGCTTTTGACTAAACTCAGGATTAAATCGATATCGTGAATCATCAAATCCAGAACCACTGCCACATCTGTTCCCCGGGGGTTAAATAAAGCTAAGCGGTGGGATTCGATAAACTTGGGGTTTAACTTCAAGTTCTCAATTGCCAAGAAAGCAGGATTAAACCTTTCAATGTGCCCTACTTGTAGAGTTAGGTTTTTCTCTTTGGCTAAAGTTATGAGTGCTTCCGCCTGCTGGACAGTTTGAGCAATGGGCTTTTCAATTAGAAGATGAACGTCACTTTCTAAAATTTCTTTGCCCACTTCAAAGTGGGATGAGGTCGGCACCACCAAGCTGGCTGCCTCTATTTTTTTTAGAAGCTGGTCTAATTCTGAAAAACAGTTAGTGCCAAGCTCGATTGCCAGCTTTTTGGCTTTATCTTGGTCTATATCATACACTCCTACCAGTTCAGCTCCGTCAAGCTGAGAATATACCTTGGCATGGAATCTGCCCAGATGGCCTGTTCCAATTACCCCTGTTTTTATTCTGTTCATATTTTGATTTCTAAAACAAAGACCACCAATAGAGCAGTGGTCATCTTTTAAGGAAATATAATAGAAACTTAAGAAACAGTCAAACAAAGATTTGGCTCAATACAAAAGACCGCCAAGAGTTTCCCTTGGCGGTCCAGTAAGTTTAGAACTTGACCTTTAACTTACTTCAGCAACAACATCTTCTTCGCTTGAATAAACCCCTCTGTTTCTATCCTGTAGAAATAGATTCCACTTGAGACAATTTCTCCTCTGTCGTTCTTTCCATCCCACATTATTCTTCTGCAACCAACTGGTTCTCTTCGGTCAAGTAAGGTTCTGATCTTCTGTCCAAGGACATTATAGATGGCTATCTTCACCTGACCTTCTTTAGGCAAGGCATATTCTATGGTTGTCTCTAAGTTAAAGGGATTAGGATGATTTTGTTCTAAGGCAAACTTTTTGGGCAGAGCTCCAGATCCTTGGTTATCATCGACCCCAGAATAATCAGAAAAAACAATGGTTCTTAAGGTATCGGGAATCTCTGAGATAGTAAGATTCTGTGAAGATGGCGAGCTATAATTAGGAATGGAAGGTGGATAAAAAGTCCAGTTCCCATCGCAGACGTACAGATCAAAAGCGCCGGTAGTTCCATTAACTTCTGCATTAATACTATGATAGCCATTAGGCCAGGAATCTGTTTCCGCATTGACATAATAACCTGAAGGAATAGGTAAAGAGAGACCGGTCAGACTGCCATGGATACGAGCA
>DASWLN010000162.1:0-27651 GCA_036396115.1 Candidatus Zixiibacteriota bacterium | reverse complement strand
AAACTAATGAAGATGTCTTATTGTCTTAAGGGAAACATCCTGACACATTTTCAAAAAATTGGGGATACTTCCGCCTAGTTTTTCCTTGCTTATAGTAAGCACATTTCGTATTATTTTACGATAAAGTTTAAGGAGAATTATGTTCGGGAATATTTTAACCAAAATCTTTGGCTCCAAACACCAGCGCGACATCAAAAAGATAATGCCCATCGTTGCTCTGATGAACCAACATTACGAGGAATATCAGAAACTGTCAGACGACCAGCTCAAAGCCAAGACTATTGAATTCAAAGAGAGGCTAGCCAAAGAAGAGACTTTGGATGATATCCTGCCTGAAGCTTTTGCGGTTGTAAAGGATGTCTGCCGCAGGCTTTTGGGGAAAAGATGGGAAGTGTGCGGAATTGAAATCGAATGGGATATGGTGCCTTATGATGTGCAGTTAGTTGGAGCAGTGGTTTTGCATAAAGGGAAGATTGCGGAGATGGCAACTGGAGAAGGAAAAACCCTGGTTGCCACTATGCCGATCTATCTCAATGCTCTCACCGGAAAAGGGGTGCACTTAGTTACAGTCAACGATTATCTGGCAAAAAGGGATAGCCAATGGATGGGTGAGATTTATAAGTTCTTAGGTTTAACAATTGGGTGTATTCAAAATGATATGGATTCCCAAAAAAGAAAAGAGCAATACGATTGTGATATCACCTACGGCACCAATAACGAATTCGGATTCGACTACTTGAGAGATAATATGGCAATACGGGTTGAGGACCGGGTGCAAAGAGGGTTCAATTATGCCATAACCGATGAGGTGGACAACGTCCTGATTGATGAAGCTCGAACTCCCTTGATTATTTCCGGTCCGGTGAGCTTCTCCACTACCCAAAGATATAGCGAGATGAAGCCATTAGTTGATAAATTGGTTAAAAAGCAGGCGGTTTTGGTTAATCAGTTCACCTCCGAGGCGGAGAAGTCATTAGGGGAAGGAAAAACTTACGAAGCTGGAGTAAAACTCTTGGCGGTTCAGAGGGGATCTCCCAAAAATAAGAAATTTATGAAGTTGTTAAAAGAGACCGGAATGAAGAAATTGATTACCACCGTAGAGATGGACTACTTAAGAGATAAGAAAATCAATGAGATAGATGAGATGCTGTATTATGCCATTGACGAAAGGGAAAACAGCATCAATATGACCGAGATGGGAAGGTCTCTTTTAGACCCCAGCGACCAAGCCCTGTTTGTTATTCCGGATATCGCCGAGGGACTGCACAAGATAGATTCAGATGCTACCCTGTCGGAAAAAGTCAAGCAGGAGAAAAAGGAAGAGCTCTACAAACTGTATGCTGAACGCAGCGACAAGAACCACAGCATAACCCAGCTTCTCAAGGCATATGCCTTGTTTGAAAAAGATGTGGAATATGTGGTGCAGGATGGAAAAGTGATGATTGTGGATGAGTTCACTGGCCGGCTCCTTCCGGGAAGACGCTATAGCGACGGACTGCATCAAGCTATTGAAGCTAAGGAGGAAGTGAGAGTTGAGGGTGAAACTCAGACTTTCGCCACAGTGACTTTGCAAAACTTCTTCCGCTTATATGGTAAACTGGCAGGAATGACCGGAACAGCTGAGACCGAAGCGGCTGAGTTATGGGAAATCTATAAATTGGATGTAGTGGTTATTCCCACGAATGAGTCAGTCAGAAGAATCGATTACGATGACGTGATCTATCGCACCCGTCGGGAAAAATACAATGCCATCATAGATGAGATAGAGGCATGCCACAAGCAAGGAATGCCAGTTCTAGTAGGCACTATTTCAGTTGAAGTCTCGGAAACATTATCGCGAATGCTCAAAAGAAAAGGAATCCCCCATTCGGTGCTTAATGCCAAATATCATCAAAAGGAAGCGGAGATCATTGTTCAGGCAGGAAGATCGGGCGCGGTAACCATTGCCACCAATATGGCAGGCAGGGGAACTGACATCAAGCTGGGCGAAAGTGTGGTGAAAAGCAAGAAGTGCCGCCTTATTACCCCGGAGCGAGAAGATGGCTGTCCTCATTTAGAGGAATTGGATTGTTATGAAAACGTTCCGTGTGGCCTGAGGATAATTGGAACGGAGAGACACGAAGCCAGAAGAATAGATAGACAGCTAAGGGGAAGGAGCGGAAGGCAGGGGGATGCCGGTTCATCCCGCTTCTTTTTATCTCTGGAAGATGACCTGATGCGGCTTTTTGGTTCAGACCGGATTGCAACAGTAATGGATAGGCTTGGAGTTGGGGAGGGTGAAGTTATACAGCATCCAATGGTAACCAAAGCCATACAGAGAGCCCAGAGGAGAGTGGAGGTACAGAACTTCGCTATTCGCAAGCATCTGTTGGAATATGACGACGTGATGAATCAGCAAAGGGAAGTGATTTATGACAGAAGACTGGCTGCCCTGGAGGGTCAAGACTTCAAGGAGGAGATAGTTGATTTAATTGGCCAAGTGGTAGATTCCAAAGTGGAGCAATACGCCCCCTTGAATACCTATCCGGAGAACTGGAATCTAACTGGATTGAGAAGCGAACTTTTAAAGACCTTCCTGGTGGATTTAAGATTCGAAGAAAAGGATATTCCCAACTTAACCCAGGATGCTCTAAAAGAAAAAATAAGGCAGATAGCTATGGAAGTCTACACCAATAAGGAGAAGACAATAGGGTCTCAACTTATGCGTGAATTGGAAAGATATGCTATGCTCAGGGTGATAGATGATAAATGGAAAGAACATCTATATGAGATGGACCAGCTCAAAACCGGCATAGGCTTGAGGGCTTATGGTCAAAAGGACCCACTAATAGAATACAAGAAAGAAGCTTTTGCCATGTTCAGCCAGATGATAGAGACAATCGACCAAGAAGTAGTTGAGCTGATATTTAAGTTGCAAATTGCAGACCAATCAGTTAAATCCAGAAAAGAAGAAAGAGAAGAAATAAAAACAATTCATCAATCTGTAAGTGGAATGGATTATGCGCTGGCTCAACCGGAAGGAGAAGGGGCAACTAAAGTCAAGACTGTTCGCCGGGAGAAGGCAAAAGTTGGAAGAAACGACCCCTGTCCTTGTGGCAGTGGAAAGAAATATAAAAAATGTTGTGGAGCTTAAAAACTTAGGATCATTCTTAATAATTTGGGGCAAAGCATATCTATCGCCCGAGCGGGTAGGGGCACTTGCCCCGAAATGGTAATGGCGCAGCCATTACCTACCCCTGGAGTTTACCCCTACGAACGCAGAGGCGGGAATGACGGAGCAAGACATTGTTCAGTGTATCTGGAGTGTGCGAATTCCCCGAATTTGCGAATTCTGCATCTTGAGACTGGGTCTTGAGATGCATCTTGAGATCTGCCTTCCTTCGGCAAGCTCAGGACGGTGAGTGGTTCGACTTCGCTCACCACCCTGAGGAATTCGAAGGGCAAAGTCGAACCGTTAGGCAGACCCTTGGTTCGGCTGAAGTCTCAAGATCTTGAGACCGAACACTCCAAAAGAAGGGCATAATAGAACAACAACTTCCACATTAAATACTGAAGGGCCAAAATCTAACTTGCCTTTCTTTTCACATAGATTATGGCGCCCGTTCCGGAAAACAGAATAATAAGATAAAATAGTGTGCCAATAAAGTAAGGGATACTAGTTAAAAGAGTCAGGATAATAAGCCCAACCAGTAGAGCAAGGATGGTATTCACGTTCCCATTACTGCTCAAGAAAGATAACAGCCAATCCCCCAAAGCTACTCCTACTGCTATCTTGCAGAGGAAAAGCATGGATAGGATGACCATAAAAGATAACACCGCTAAAGGTATGCCGATGATGACAAAAGAGAGCATAAAGAACATAATGAAGATCACCAGCATGCAGATTAAGAAGATAAAGCCTATTGCCAAACTCTTAAAAGGGGAATTTTTAAGGTTAGTTTTGATGCGTTGAGTCTGCTCTTTGAAAATCGGAATTAGGATTAACCCGGGAATGAGAACCCCCAGAAAGCTCAAGAATCTGTTAAGAATGAATCTTCCAGGAGCAGTTCCTTTCTTTTTCGGTTCCGTTTTCTTCCATTGGGTTTTACCGAGGACGCTTGCTCCCTTTTGGATGTCAGCTTCATTTGGGCTTTTATAGTTGAGATTTCCATTGATTTTCGCAGTGGGCATAAGAACGATTCTCTCGGCCACGAGGCTTACGTCTCCCTCGATCGTACCGGAGATGGTGACAGTCTGGTTGTAGCCTTTCAAATTTCCTTTAATTTTGCCATCGACGTTTAGCTCACTGCAGAAGGCGTGGAAATCCTTGCCTACATATCCAGTTGATTTCAGGTCACAGCGCTGGCAAAAAGCCATAACGTTTTGATTGACCGATGAGCTTATGTTTACGTATTGAGAAAAAGTCCTGGAGCTTCTATCAATTGGACCCGAGATGTCGATTTGTTGTGCCGCAGCCATGAAGCTGCCTTGAATGGTTCCATTTTGAGCCACTGAGCTGGCAGCGACTAACAGGTCTCCGGAGAGAACTCCATTGAATTTGATCTTCCCGCCGGCAGCCATGAGGTCGTCATCAATCTTCTTATCAGGCGCAAAAATGAGGTTATCGCCAGCCCTGAATTGGGTAGCCAAACTAAATTTGAAACAAGCTGTCAGAAGAAACAAGGCAAATATAACAATAGAGAAGATTTTTTTGGACATAATGACTCCTTTTAGATGATATTATTATCCTGGTTAAATTACGTAAGATATTCTTTTTGGTTTCATAAATTCTCAAAGGAGAAAGACACATGAACGAATCTGCTCAAGAGCCATTTTCCTGTAAAACTTACCCTTGGCATGTAATCATACTTCGTTGGATGGTTTTGTCAATCATTTTCGCCTTAGGAATATATATCATCTATCAGCTGAATCAAATTTTAGCTTGGCTCTATATCCTTTACAGCATTTTCGGTTTAACCCTGGTTCTTCCCTTGTCGCGTTGCGTTTACTGCTATTATCATAACAGATGGTGTAATACCGGTTGGGGAAAACTTGCCGCATATCTGTTCAATAAGGGGGACGAAGAGAAATATGTAAGCAAGTATCCTTATGCCATTCTGCTTTACCCTTTATGGTTTTTTCCGCTTCTTCTGGGAATAATTCTTCTGATCAGATACAGAAACCTCGCCAGCTTGGTGCTTCTTTTGGTTTATGTTTCGCTTCTGGTTATTGAGAAACTAATCTTGAGATTTGCGGCTTGTTCAAAGTGCCAGCAGAAAGGTTTTTGTCCGGCTCTACCTTTCAGGGGGAATAAAGTATTTTAGAGTTGAGTCTTTTCCTTAATCTAGCCGGAACTCCCCGCCTCGTGAAGATAGGAATGAGAGCCGAATTCTAAAACACGGAAACAATAGAGATTGCCACGCCCCGATTTCATCGGGACTGGCAATGGCAACCAGGATACGTTTTGTCATTACGAGCTATGAACCATATATGGTTCATAGCGAGGAGCCATTGGGACGACGAAGTGATCTGTTTATGCGGGGATTGTCGTCAAGACCCGTGACGGGGATTTACCGCATGGCTTCACGGTTCGGTTCACCGGGATTCCCCGTAGGGTAAAATTCCAATTCCCGAACCAACAGGAGTTTGTAAAGGAAATTCGTAGCGCAAAAATGTAGGCGACCCAAATGGATGGCCTACAACTGTCAAGAGTAGGTCCTGACAGAAACTGTGATAGCGCGGTGTGGGATAAATTCCCACACCTACGAGCAGATATCTCGTAGCATAGGGAATTCATCCCTATGCGATATTGCTTTGTCAACTAATTAATGGTGTGACAATATTGTCACCCTGAACCCATTCGTTTCACTTTAGGGTAGGCCCTGAACCGTTCTGGTGCAGGGCAGGCTCCGTGAAGGGTCTCGATTCCCGTATAAAAGTGAGATTCTTCCCCCACAAAGGCGGGGTCAGAATGACAAAAAATGCAGTAATATTTTGTTGACAAGACACTGTATAAAGCATGATTTATCTTTTGGTAAGCTATTAAGTTAAGAAAAAAACCATTCAAGATAAGTGATAAAACTGAGCGATAAATTTGAGTCGAATTTTTTAGATTTTTTGAAATACTTTCGGCTTGGAATGTCCTGTTAAAGCGTTGTCTTTTCTGCCGATATAAGAATAGTAGGGGTGTGACTTAAGCTAAAGACACCCAAAGGGAAAATTATACCTTTTGAGCAGCAAACTATGATATCACAGGACAAAGGCGTTCTATTGGAGCGGCTCTCCAGCTTCAATAATATGTTTGCACTTGTGCGTTCGGTGCTCTTCTTAGGATTCTCTATCTGGCTTTCCTTCTCCTATAGGGGCTCGGAGTACAATGTGGGTATGATCTTGGCATTTGTATTTCTGTTACACCTTCTGGTATTCTCGATAATTTCTCGCAAGACCAAAAAGCATGGTAAATTGTTGCTTTTCTCCTCCATCGCGGATATTCTTTTTATAACTTTTTTGGTTTACTTCACTGGAGGAGTAAAGAGCAATTTCTATCTCTTGTATTATCTCTCTATCTCTTTTACGGCTTATTACTTGGGACTCTACGAGGGATTAGCCCTATCCTTAGGTTCTACTATACTCTATCTAATTATCTATCAAGAAAAAGGATCAGGAAATATATTTATTGGAGATTTGGCTATACGAATACTGTTCTTGTGGATGTTCGCCTTTGCAGTGGGTGCCATCTCCAAGTATCTTAAGCTTTCCAGAGCGAAACTTTTTCGGGCATTGGATACTTTAAACGAGAGAACCTCGGAATTAGAAAAATCTCAAGTTCAAATCGAGACCATTTATGAAACCTCTGGAACCTTGGGAGCGATTCATGATTTGGACCAGGTGATAGATGAGACCCTGAACATCGTCAAGGAGGTTTTGGGCTATCAGATGTGTTCAGTCTTGCTTTTAGATTCCCGCAGAAATGTTTTGCTTTTGAAAGCCAAGGTGGAGTTAGGAAATAAGATAAAATATTCTCCTCCGGAGGAGGTTCCTCTAACGGGAATCGCCGGTACGGTGGCGCGTCTGGGAAAGCCGGAAAGAGTGTTTGACATCAGGACTGACCCGCGTTACATTTACGGATTATACAATGCACGTTCCGAACTTGCAGTTCCAATGATATCGCAGGGTAAAGTGGTGGGAGTGCTGAATGCTGAATCCAAAAGGGTGGGAGCTTTTCTGGAGCAGGACGAGAAGATATTCTCCATCTTAGCCAGTTCAGCCGGGATGGCAATTGAAAATGCCATGCTCCATCAAGAGATGGAAGAATTGACTATCATCGACGAATTGACTGGAATTTACAATTATCGATATTTTGTGCAAAAGCTGGAGGATGAACTCAGGCGCGCAAGACGTTATGAGCAGATTTTGTGCCTGATTATGATAGATATTGATTGCTTCAAAAGATACAATGACAGCTATGGACACCTGTTCGGTAACTCCATCCTGCGCGGCTTGGTGCAGGTGGTCAAGGGGTGCATTCGAGATGTAGATATCTTCGCGCGCTACGGAGGGGAGGAGTTTGTGGTCATTCTGCCTCAAACCGACAAATACGATGCTGCCAATATCGGGGAGCGAATCCGCTCGCAGGTTGAAAGCACGCAATTTGAGGGCGAAGAGAAGGGCCTTAAGGTTAACTTGACAGTGAGCGTGGGGATAGCCTCTTATCCGGAGAATGGAACGAGCTCCGAGATTTTGATTCAAAAAGTAGATCTAGCTATGTATATTGCTAAAGGTAGAGGTAAGAACTTGGTTTGCACCATCTAAATAATCCAAGAGTGACACCTTTCACAGATAATTGGGCACAGGTTTTTGTATTGGGATACAAGGGATTATATCCTTCAGACGAGTTCGTCGATTTGGTCAAACAATACAAAATCGGCGGAGTGATAATCTTTTCGGAGAATATTGAGGATTCAAGACAATTAAGGGAGGTCATTTTAGATTTACAGTCAATTTCTCCTATCCCTCTTTTTGTGATGATAGACCAGGAGGGAGGAAAGACGAATAGAATAACCAAAGATTTTCCGACCTTTCCGAGCAATAGCTTCTTTGGTCAAAGAAAAGATGAAAAGGGAGTTGAACAGGCTTATTCCATAACAGCCAGAGAATTGAGGAATTTAGGGATAAATGCTAATCTGGCGCCTGTAGTGGATGTTCTAACTAATCCCCAAAATGAGCTTTTGAAGGAGAGGTCTTTCGGAAATGATGCTAAATTAGTAGCAAGGTTTACTAAAGTTGCGGTCCAAGCCATAAGATCGCAGGGGGTTTTCTCCTGCGCCAAGCATTTTCCCGGTTTGGGAAATGCTGCTCTTGACCCGCACAAGGAATTATCCATTGACCAAAATGAGAAAACAAAATTTGAGCAAATAAATTTTATTCCTTTCAAGTCCGCCATAAAAACAGGGGTAGAGATGATAATGACTACCCACATCTTGTGTGAAAAATTAGAGCCGACTTTTCCAGCCACTTTATCTGAAACCATATGTCGAGATATTTTAAAAAAAGAGCTTGGTTTTGATGGGTTGGTAATCACAGATGATATGGGCATGGGCGGAATAACCAGGAACTGGGATATCAATTTTGCCTGCAAAAAAGCTTTTTTAGCAGGGCATGATTTAATCCTTGTGGCGAAAAGGTGGGAAAAGCAAAAAGAGATTCTGGAGAGTTTTGAAAAGGGGATAAAAGACGGGGAAACAAAAAAGGGAAAAGTGAAATCTTCAGTTGATAGAATCTTGAAGCTCAAAAAGAGACTGAAAAATGGATAAGTTATTTTCCTTGCTTAAGAAGAAAGAATTGCTGGTAACTGGGCTAATTTCTGGCACTTCAGCTGATGGAATAGATGTTTGCTTAGTAAGAATAAAAGAAGTTAAGGATGATTTAAAGATTAAACTCTTGGGATTTAAAACCTATGAATATGCAGACTCAATCAGAGAGAAGATATTCGAGCTTTACAAAGATAAAAATCACAATTTGGATGACCTGGTAAGATTGAATATGCTCTTGGGAAAGAGTTTTGCTCGAGCGGTAATTGATTTATGCAAAAAAATAGGAATTGCTAAGAATAGATTAGACCTGATAGGCTCACATGGCCAGACCATAAGGCACTTGCCCAAAGTGGCAAATTTTTGTGGGAAAAAAATAAGAGGGACTTTGCAAATTGGGGAGCCGGCAGTTATCGCCGCTCTGACTGGGAGTGTAACTATTGGGGACTTCAGACAGGCTGATATGGCAGTCGGAGGTGAGGGAGCTCCTCTTTGTCCTTTAGCTCATTTCCATCTTTTCAAGCATAGGGATTTTGCTCGAGCAGTTTTGAATATTGGGGGGATAGCCAATATCACTCTTATTCCCAAGAAGGGTAAGATGAAAGATATATTTGCTTTTGATACCGGACCTGGGAATGTATTAATGGATACCTTAGTCAACAAACTATACAGCAAAGAATATGATAAAAATGGGGAAATCGCACTCAAGGGGAAAGTAAATCCAGACCTTTTGAGAAAATTGAAAAGGAACAGCTACTTCAAAAAGAAACCGCCAAAATCAACTGGAAGGGAAGATTTCGAAGAGAATTTAAGATATATTCTCGGGACGAAGAGGATTCCCAAACAGGATGTCATCGCCACGGTCACTGAGTTGACTTGCTGGTCAATCTTTGATGCTTATAAGAGATGGGTCAGACCAAAAACCAAAATTGACCAATTGGTTGTATGCGGTGGCGGGAGTCACAACCGATATATAACAAAAAGGCTATCAATGTTGTTTCATCCGATTAGAGTACTTTCATCTGAAAAGCTGGGTTATAATCCTGACCAGATAGAAGCTATCTGTTTTGCCATTTTAGCTTACTTGACTATGAAAAACAAAAAAGGAAACTTAAGGGAAGTGACCGGAGCTAAAAAGGAAGTTAGATTGGGGAAAATATGTTTGCCTTGAGAAGACATATAAACATCACCCTTTCGTTTTTATTAGCACTCTTTATTCTTAACTGCGCCCAACTTCCAGCAGTGAGGCAGGGAGTATTCTACTCCCAGGTGAAGCAACCAATGGTGGCAGTTAAATTGCTTGAAGGACGAGAAATTTCAGTATCTCCAGCTAACAACTTCGCCATAAGATGTTTTAGAAATGGAATACAAACAGCCAACTATTTCTCTACAGCCGATATTGAGGTGAGAGTTGATTCATCTTTCATAATCTGGGGACAAAAAAATCAACCTCCTATGGAGTCGAATCTGAGCAAGGTCATATTTGAACCTAAAAGTAGAGAGAATTGGCTCTCTTTAAACGGCAAGAGATATCGAGGAGCTTTGGAGATCGTCTTGGATCAAAACAAAAACCTCCTTGTAGTTCTGAATATAGTTCATTTGGAGGATTATCTAAAGGGTGTGGTCCCGGCTGAGATGGGGAAAAGGAAAAAAGGTGAAATAGAAGCACTAAAAGCACAAGCCATCGCTGCCCGCACCTATGCTTTGTCAAAAATGGGTCAGTATGATGGGGTTTATGATTTGAAAGCTACCATTTATGACCAGGTGTATGCTGATATGGATGGAGAAGAAAGCCTAGTAAATCAAGCGGTGGACCAGACCGAGGGAAAGATTTTGACCTATCAAGATAAGCTGATTCAGGCCTATTACTATGCTAACTGTGGTGGAAGAACAGAGAGCCTAGAAGAGGTTTGGTCAGGAATGGGTGAGCCCTATCTTTTGTCAGTGGAGGATGGGGATTTCTGTACCTGGGCGGGCAATTACAGATGGGAAGAGGAATGGAGCAGAAAAGAGCTGGAAGAGAGATTATTCGAATTTCTATCTGAAAAGGAGGGTATCACCGAGGAGGATTTTGGAAGACTTTTGGATTTAAAGATATTGGATAGAGCTCCTTCAGGCAGGGTAAAGGTTCTTTTGGTAAGCACAGATAAAGAAGATTTTATAATAGAAAAAGATAAAATCAGATGGGCTCTTAAGAGAACAAAAGATGTTATCCTGCCCAGCACCCTCTTCGATTTAGAGATCACGAGGGGAATAGATGGTTCTTTGATAAAAGCCAAGGCAGTTGGCAGGGGAAGTGGTCATGGAATTGGGATGTGCCAAACCGGTGCCATCGGAATGGCAAATAGAGGCTTATCTTATTCTGAAATCCTAGCTCATTACTACCCCAAAACGAAAGTCCTCAAATATTATTAAGCCCAGTTTTTTTAAAAAGTGCTTGACAAAAATAACAGTTGTGCTTTATTTAAAACAAAATTGTGGCTTTTAACCCAAAGCCAATTTTAAACTTGTAATTCTGTAAGGGGGTGATTTAATTAGCAGAAATTGATATTAGTTTTTTGTGAAAATTAACTTTTAAAGTAAGGAGGTTTTAAGTGAAGAGGTTAACGCTACTTTTAGTAGCATTGCTTGTGGTGTGGATGGCAGTGTCAGCCAATGCCATAGATTTAACGGGTAAATTCGGCTTGAGCGTCCATCCAGCTATGTTCAAACCCATCCTGGCTGACCATTCAGATGCTTGGGCAGTTGGACCTGAGGGGAGTGTAATTTTGAAGTATGGGTTTACTCCAAATGTTGCAGTGGGAGTGATGGGTACCTACTCTTTTACTAAAGAAGCGGATTTAACTGGCAAGACAGATGGTGCTGGATTTACTTTCTCGACTGACCCCAACGGTTATAAGTTTAATGCAATGATGGTAGAGGCAGTTGCTTTTTATCATTTTATGCCTGAGGAGAAGTTTAATCCTTACGTTTTTGGTGGTGCAGGAATAGCTTTCTGGAATTGGAAGGATAAGGATGGAAATGCTGTTTTGTGGCCGGACACAAGTGAACTAGATTCATTTGAAGTCAAGGATCAGGAGCTAACGGCCGTTTTTGGCGTGGGTTTGGATTATTATGTGACCGAGAACATAGCTTTGAACATCGGCGGCAAGGCACATTACTTAACTCATGTTTTAACCAGCTTGAAGAATGAAAAGGATCCAGAAGAAGTGGGTTTGGATCTGCCGAAATTGATTCCAGAAGCTTATGTTGGTGCTACCTTCTATTTTGGCAAGCCCAAAGATAGCGACAAAGATGCGGTGCCGGATAAAGTAGATCAGTGCCCGGACACACCACTGGGCGCAATGGTTGATGAAAATGGTTGTCCTTTAGATGCGGACAATGACGGTGTTTACGATGGCTTGGATAAGTGCCCCAACACTCCTAAAGGAGCTAAGATAGATGTGAACGGATGCCCCATCGATTCGGATGGAGATGGAGTATTTGATGGCATTGACCAATGCGCCAGCACCCCTAAAGGGGTTAAGGTAGATGCTAAGGGTTGTCCTATGGATAGCGATGGTGACGGTGTTGCGGATTATCTGGATAAGTGCCCCAACACTCCTAAGGGAGCTAAGATAGATGTGAACGGATGCCCCATCGATTCAGATGCTGATGGAGCATTTGATGGCATTGACCAATGCCCCAACACGCCAGCCGGCGTAGCAGTTGACGAAAAAGGTTGCCCCAAGGTTGCAGCCATTGAGAAGATAACTTTACATATCAAATACGCTTCTGGCAGTGCCAACTTAGATGCACCAGCCATGACCGCCCTGGATGATCTGGCTCAGCGCTTGAGCTTCTATAAAGATGTAAAAATAGAAGTTTTGGGCTACACTGATGCCACTGGAACTCTGGCTGCCAATATGAGGATTTCCAAGCTGAGAGCAGACGGAGTCAAGAATTATCTGGTGAAAAAAGAAGTAGATGCTGCTCGAATTGAAGCCAAGGGAATGGGTCCGGAGAATCCGATTGCTTCCAACGATACCCCGGAAGGAAAACAAGAGAACAGAAGAATCGAGATAGTTCCAGTTAAGTAGTCTAAATAAGTGAAAAACCCTCCTGCTTCATAAGCGGGGGGGTTTTTTTATCAAGATTGCACCTGAAAACCCCCGTTTTCGTAGAGGGCGATCAAAGGTGCATCTTTTGGAAGCAGAAAAAAACAGACCAGAGATGCTGAAACGAGCAGATGCTGAAACGAGTTCAGCATGACAACAGGGTTTGGTTTCATGGTTCTTGTCATCCCGAACCCTGGCCTGGCGCCAGGACAGGCTTGTTTCGGGATCTCGATTTGGTTTTGAATTTTGGGTTTTAAAGGCCCCGTAGGGGGGTTCTTTATTTTCTATTCTTTCTTTTCTTGGCTTTTTCCCATAAACTGTCCAGGAAGGGCAAGTCAGCTTGATCAAACCCAATTCTCTTTTTTGCCAACGCCTTCTCGATATAGTTAAACCTGCGTATGAATTTGTCGACAGTCTTACCTAAAGCCAATTCCGGATTGATGTTCAAATGGCGACAAAGATTAACCCAGCTGAATAGTATATCCCCCATTTCCTCTTCCATCTTTCTTTTGTTCTTAGTCTTAAAAGCTTTTTCAAATTCCCCCAACTCTTCCTTAAGCTTAGGAAGAACATCAGCTGCATTTTTCCAGTCGAAATTCAACCTTCCTACTTTCTCCTGCAGGCGATAAGCTCTTAAAAGCCCTGGCAGTTGCCTGGGCAGACCACTCAACACTCCTTTGTCCTTCTTCTGGGATAGTTTTATATGCTCCCAGTTTTGTATCACCTCTTGCTTGGAGATTTTCTTCTTGTTTTCAAAAATATGAGGATGTCTCTGTCTAAGCTTGAGATTTATCTGTCTTGCCACTTCATAAACATCAAATCTATTTTTCTCCTTAGCGATTTGAGAGTGAAAAACAATCTGCAATAGCAAGTCTCCCAGCTCCTCTTTTAGCCTTTCGTAGTCCTTAGATTGGACCGCTTCCACTACCTCGTAGGTCTCCTCTATGAGATAAGGAAGCAAGGTATTATGGGTCTGGGACCTATCCCAGGGGCACCCATTCTTTCCCCTGAGCATAGCCATAAGACTAACTAACTCTTTGAAATACTCCTGGTGGCCTCGGCGCTTTTCCATTTTATGAATGATATTAAAGTAGAGTTTGGGTGTCAACTTCAATCTTCAAATAAGCGCAGAATCTTGCGATATATTCGACTATAAATTTCAAAAAAAGTATTGACAAACCAAAGCGGGGATAGTAAGTTTAGTCTAATTGTTTTTTTGAGGAAAAATCCCTGGTCCTATCTTTTTAATGGAGAGAAGGGGGTTCCTACTATCTGTTGTTTTGATTCTATGTTTCATAATCAACTAAACTCCGAAAAGACACCAAAAAATTCTTCGAGAACTTTTAACTAATGGAGAGGGTATGGCGAGTAAACATTTAAATTCAGTTTCATTTGTTGTCTTGGCCTTGATATTGATCGGGTCAACAGCCTGGGGTGCTGGTTTTGCAGTTAATGGAATCGGAACCAAGGCGACCAGCTTGGGTGGCGGTTTCAGGGGATTAGCGGATGACTGGAGCGCGTGCTTCTGGAATCCAGCTGGCTTGGGGTTTCTGGAAAGCTCCGAGTTAAATACTTCTCTTTCAGCCAGTCTTTTTCTGCCGAAATATAACCCGGATGTCTTGTATGGTGACTTGTATGAGGTCGGTTTCAAGAATGGGGCTTATCGTTATCCGGAGAATAGGTTCTATTTCTTACCAAATTTCAGCGGGTTTTACAAGTTACCGAAGCAGAATATAGTTGTAGGTATGGGCTTTTATACTAGCTATGAATTGGAATCTCACTATTGGAGTGTTTTTGAGCCTCTGCCGGGATATGACAACCTGGTTAGTTATCCCAAGGATGATTACGGGCCAAATATAATGATTGTGGATTTTCATCCGACTTTGGCCAAAGCGTTCTCCGAAAAGCTTTCCTTAGGTCTGGGGCTCAGCTTTAACTGGGCAGACTTCAAATTAACTAAGGTTACATTGGCGCAGACAGGATATGACGCTCCACTGCAGAATATCCCGATCGATTCTAAGCTAAAGATGGATGGCTGGGGAGTTGGGTTTAATTTGGGTATGCTATATAAAATATCTCCTAAGATGCAGATGGGTGTATCAATCACCAGCCCGGTCAACATCAAAGTGGAAGGAGATATGAATTATACTGCCTATCTTCCCAATCATATTGAGGTTGATACCAGCTTTACCGGAGGAACCTTAGCTTCAATACCAAAGGCAAAGGCAACACTTAACCTGCCTGCCAGTGCAGGTGTGGGATTTGCCTATTTTTCCTCAGATAAACTGACCTTTACTTTTGATGGAAGTTGGACTGGCTGGTCGCGGTGGGATGAGTTAGAAGTGAATCTGACCGGAAAGGATCCTTTTGGCGAGACTGCCACCAGTCCCACATTAGCTTATAATTGGAATGATGTTTTTAAGATAGCATTAGGATGCGAATACATGTACAAGGACAAACTCGCTATTCGTGGTGGGTACTCTTTTGAGTCTTCTCTTATTCCCAATTCCACTCTGGATATCATAGTCCCGGATGTGGGTCCCAAGCATGGGTTTAGTCTCGGGTTAGGTTACGAATTTGAGAACAATATCGAACTGGGGCTTGGTCAGCAACTCGTTCTTTCCCCCAGCAAGACTATAGATAAAATTGAAGATGCAAACAACGACGGAGTATATGACAATTTGCCAGGTGAATACGGCAATATGTCTTACAGTACGCACCTTTCTTTAACTTACCGTTTCTAACTCACAAGGGAGGAGTAGAGCAAAATGAAGAATTGGCATAAGTTATCTGCCCTGATTTTCTTGTTGGTTACCCTTTTCGCTTATATTGGGTGCAGTGATAGAAAGAATCCAGCAGATCCAGTCTATCCTAAAGGGACTGTATATTTTCAAGCTGTCGACTCTTCAACCTTGGGGCGCAATACCGCTTTGAGTGATAATTTAATAACAAATCCTTATGGAGGGAATGCATTTGTATATACCCCACCTGGATATGATGGTGCGGATGCCTCGACTGAGTATCCAATACTTTATTTCCTACATGGCTTTATGGATACTACTTTGGGCTATATTCCTACTACCCCTGACTTTCCCTACCCTTATGGCTTAGCTCAAACCGCAGATAGACTAATAGCCACAGGTCAGATTCAACCTATGATAATCGCTATGATGAACTGCAATAGTTATTTGGGCGGTTCCATTCCAGCTGGTAGCTTCTATGTTAACTCACCCAGCCCCACCTCTGATCCTAATCAAAGTCTAAACGGAAAATTCGAGAACTTTTATGTGGATGATTTTATGTATCGGGTGGAGAAAAGTTTCTATGTTCATCAGGATAAATCTTATCGTGCCATTGCCGGCCATTCTATGGGTGGGTATGGGGCTTTTAGAATCGCGATGGATTACCCTGACATTTTCAGTATAGTCGGTTCAATGAGTGGTCCTTTATCTTTTGGGGATTGGGACCTTAATAGTGCGATTGACCACATATTTAGTGTAAATGGTGTTTTCGACTCCACTGCCTATCGTGATTCTCTAAATGAAGCTTACCAAGGCCCAGATGAGATTACCAGGATGTTCTTTGCAATGGGAGCAGCTTTTAGTCCACATAGCACGACCAATCCTGATAGTACTTCCTACTTCAAAGTAACTCCTCAGGGTACTACTACTACGTATGGTGTGGATTTACCTTTTGATTCAACCCAAAACATTATAGCCTCTGTTTGGAATAGATGGATAGACTCTAATGACGTCCAGACTATTTATGGTAGAGGGACGGCAGTGCTTGACAGTATGGCTATTTATATTGACTGTGGAGACGCAGATGAGTTTGAGTTCAATCAGCAGAGCAGTGACTTCTACCAAGGACTAACCAGCGGTCAAAAGGCACATTCCTTCTTCGAAGAGTATTCGGGCGGTGGATATTTGTCTGCGGATAATTCGACTTATCTTTATTATCGCATAGAAAAGCTTCTGAAGTTCGTCTCGGAGAATTTTCCACAGCCATAAGGAAGTTTAGAAAAATTTACCCAATAAAAACCCCGCCTAAAAAGCGGGGTTTTTTTATTATCAATACAAACGCATTAAGTGAGTTTATAATGAAATTTCAGGCCTGGGGGTCGCTTGTCCATCGTGTGCAAGGCGAGGTGCCTCCGCCCACGAAGTTTTGTCATTCCTGTGAAAATGCGAATTCTGCCCTAAGGACTGGGTCTTCGACATCTTGAGACAGAAATCCATTTGGTTTTAGAAAAGCTGGATTCCTCCCGCCTTTGGCGGGACGGGAATGACAGCGGGAAAGATTTCGGCTGGTATGAACCATTGCGGTTCATACCAGCTGGAGTTTATCCCCATAAATAACGGGGGTGGGAATGACGAACATACCAAACAACGGAGGGACAGAACACTGTTCTGTCCCTACTTCTTACCATGATAATCTAGAGCTTTCATACATCAATACATATCTCCTCCGCCATAGCCACCACCTGGAGGCATCATTGGCGACTTCTTTTCTTCGGGCTTGTCAGCTATGATGGCTTCAGTGGTGATTAAAAGGGAGGCGATGGAAGCTGCATTCTCCAGGGCTATGCGTGCCACCTTAGTGGGGTCGATGACTCCGGCGGTGATCAGGTCCTCATACTTCTCGGTCTCAGCGTTAAATCCAAAGGAACCTTTTTCACTCTTTACTCTATTCACCACAATTGAGCCTTCCACTCCAGCATTTTCTACAATCAACCTGATTGGCTCTTCCAGAGCTTTCTTAACAATAGATGCCCCGATAGCTTCGTCCCCTTCTAATTTTAACTTCTCTAAAGCTGGGATTGCCCTCAAATAGGCAACCCCCCCACCGGGGATTATCCCTTCCTCGACTGCGGCACGAGTGGCGTGTAAGGCATCTTCCACTCTGGCTTTTTTCTCCTTCATTTCAGTCTCAGTGGTAGCACCGACATTTATCACTGCCACTCCACCTGCCAACTTGGCTAATCTCTCTTGGAGCTTCTCCTTGTCGTAGTCAGACGTGGTTTCTTCTATTTCCCTTTTTATCTGATTAACTCTACCTTTGATGTCTTCGGTCTTTCCGCCACCTTCAACTATGGTGGTGTTATCCTTGTCAATCGTTACCCGCTTGGCTTTGCCTAAATCGTTCTCTAAAGTCTTTTCTAACTTTAGACCCAACTCTTCAGAGATAACCTTGCCGCCGGTCAAGACCGCAATATCTTCTAACATCGCTTTTCTTCTATCTCCAAAACCGGGAGCTTTAACCGCACAGACCTTCAAAGTTCCTCTGAGCTTATTTACTACCAGAGTTGCAAGTGCTTCACCTTCCACATCCTCAGAGATGATAAGCATTGGCCTTCCCATTTGAACTGTTTTCTCTAAGATAGGAAGCAGGTCTTTCATCACCGAGATCTTTTTATCATGAATTAAAATCAATGGATCTTCCAGCATCGCTTCCATGCTGTCCGGGTTGGTTATGAAATAGGGGGAAAGGTATCCTCTGTCAAATTGCATCCCTTCAACTACCTCCAGCTCGGTCTTGGTGGTTTTGGCTTCCTCTACAGTTATCACACCATCTTTTCCCACCTTGTCCATAGCATCCGCAATCAGATTGCCGATCTCTTTATCGTTGTTAGCAGATATGGTACCCACTTGGGCAATTTCTGTCTTTCCAGGGAGTGGCTTGGATATCTTCTTTAGCTCCTCTACCACTTTTTCCACTGCCTTCTCAATTCCTCTTTTCAGAGCCATAGGGTTGGCGCCAGCGGTAACATTCCTCAAGCCTTCGCGATAAATGGCTTGAGCCAAGACTGTGGCAGTGGTGGTTCCGTCCCCAGCCACTTCTGAAGTCTTGGAAGCAACCTCCTTCACCATCTGGGCGCCCATATTTTCAAAATTATCTTCCAGCTCTATCTCTTTAGCTACGGTAACACCATCCTTGGTTACTGTGGGAGAACCAAACTTTCTATCTAAAACCACATTTCGACCTTTTGGTCCCAAAGTTACCTTAACCGCATTAGCTAACTTATCCACACCCTTTTTTAGCTTTTCCCTGGCTTCTGCGCTGAACTCTATTATCTTCGCCATACTCTTAAACCTCCTCTTGTTTCCTTAGGATTACATTTTTCTTTTTACCCTACTATTGCCAAAATATCACTTTCGCGCATTATCAGATAGTCTACATTATCAATAGTTACCTCTGTTCCGGAGTATTTGCCATACAATATCTTATCCCCCTTCTTCACCTCCATTGGTATTTTCTTTCCATCTTCAGTTATTCTGCCTGGTCCAACTTCCATTATCTCACCTTCCTGGGGCTTTTCCTTGGCAGTATCAGGGATTATTATTCCTCCCTTTTTAGTTTCCTCAGTCTCCAAAGGCTTAACTAGTACTCTGTCCGCTAAGGGCTTCACCTTCATATACCGACCTCCTTATTTTGTTTAGTTTTTTATGGTTCGATAAACTCACCATCCTAAGCATAGCCGAAGGATTAATCTTAAATCATCTACGATTACACGAATTCTGTGTCTCGAGATTAGCACTCGGTCTGTTTGAGTGCTAAAGAAAATATATTATATACTTTGAGTTGATTTAAAGCAAGTAAAAAAAGTAAGAAATTTAATATTTTTTAGGAATAGTTGAATCATCTATGGATGAAAGGAGGAATATGTACACGAATTCCGTGTCTTGAGATAAGCTATTGCAGTTTTTGAAGTTAGTCCGTAGGGGTGTATTGCCTTACGCCCCTACAATTTTTGCTGTCATCCCTGTCCCGCATCTTGCGCGGAATAAACTCCAGTCTCAAGACACGGTTCGACAAGGGCTTCGACTGAGTCCTTCGACGGTGAGCCACTCAGGACGGTCGAACCGCTCAGCCGAACGTCCTCACCGTCATGAGCAAGGTCGAAGGACAGAATTCGGGGAATTCGGGGAATTCGTGCAGGAATCAAGAGAATTAAAAAATAAAACAACAAAGAAACCCAGGTTTTGTAGGGGCGCATTTATTGAAAATCTCGCCTTGGTGGGGCCAAAAGCTTCATAAAGCTGAAGCTTTGTACTCCACGTAAGAACGGGCTCGATAAATCGAGCCCCTACAAAAAGCAGAAGACATTGTAGGGGTCGCATTTATCCCGACAAATCGGGACAAGTTACGACCCGACGGGCTTGATGTCGTCAAGATGCTGTGCAAATCAGGCCCCTACAAAAAACCCTACTGGATTCCGCCCTAACTACTGGGTTTTCAACATCAAGTGCGGAATGACATACTATTCCTAATTTATTCATATTCAGAGACTTGACACCTCGTGTCTCTAATATGGAGTAGTTCGTTTGTTTCCCATTATTAATTGCTCGACTTCTTATTTTGCCATTTTTATCCCCTCTTTTTCTTTTTAGCTGTAACCATATTGTATATTATTCTTAAACCCTGCAAGGTCAGAGTTGGGTTGATTTTTTGAACAGTTTTTGATTCGCCTGCCACCAGCTTTGCCAAACCACCAGTTGCCACCACAAAAACCTTTCCCCTTAATTCCTTCTTTATCCTTCTGGTTATCTCATCTATTTGCCCTATGGCCCCAAAAACGATTCCTGACTTCAAGCTCTCCGTAGTATTTGTTCCGATAGCTTTTTGGGGTTTGTCCAAGCCCACTTTGTATAGCTGAGCTGCCCGATGAAAAAGATTGGCTGAGGAGGTTTCAATTCCTGGAGCGATAGCACCCCCTAAATATTCTCCATCCCCAGAGATGGCGTCAAAGGTAGTTGCGGTTCCCAAATCAACCACGATAGTTGGTCCTTTATATAGATGATAAGCCGCAACCGCATTGGCGATTCTATCTGCTCCAACCTGCTGGGGTAGGTCATACTTTATCTTTATATTCAGATCCAAATCAGGTCCAACTATTATTGGTTTGACCTTCAAATATTTTCTGCTTGCTTCCTGAAAAATGGGTGTCAAATTAGGAACAACCGAGCAGATGATAACCCCTTGGATATTCTCTTTTTGAATTTTTTCTTGAGAAAAGAGTTGGCTGACAAGCATAATACACTCGTCTGCGGTCAAGGTATGCCGGGAATAGAAGCGAAAATCGTTTTTCAAACGGTTTCCCACGAAGATTCCAATCACTGTATGAGTGTTTCCAATATCAATGGCTAAGAGCATTTTTCTCTCCTCTTAAAAGTTTCAGAGCTCGGCTCATATCCAATGGCAGGTCAGATTCTATTTCAATATACTCCTTTGTGCGAGGATGCACAAATCCAATTTTTTTGGCATGCAATGCCTGACGAGGCAATAGTTCCAGAATCCTGTAAGCAAAGTCCTTCTGGGATTCTCCAAGCTGGTTGGTCCATCTCTTCCTACCTCCGTAGGTTTCATCTCCTAAGACCGGTTTTCCCAAATAAGATAGGTGCACCCTTATCTGATGAGTCCTTCCGGTCAAAAGCTTCAAACACAGAAGGTCGGATATTTCAAATCTTTCCAGAACCTGATAAAGGGTAATGGACTCCTTGCTTCTGGGTGGGTTAGCCACTATCTTTTTTCTGTCTTTAGTTGACCTTCCAATAGGCACTTCTATTTTCCCTTCCCAGGTTGGCATATTGCCACAAGTCAAAGCCCAATATTGACGAAATAACTTTCTCTCCTTGAGCTGTTCTGCCAGAAGGTTATGCGTAAAATCGTTTTTAGCCACAACCAACAAGCCTGAAGTGTCTTTATCCAAACGGTGGACAATTCCCGGTCTTAAGACTCCATTTATTCCGGAAAGGTCCTTACAATGAAATAGCAGTGCATTGACCAGAGTCCCGGAGTAGTTGCCAGCTGCTGGGTGAGTTACCATGCCAGCCGGCTTATTCACCACTAAAAGGTCTTTATCTTCATATAAAATATCCAAAGGGATATTCTCCGGCTTAATCTCCGATTCAACAGGGAGTGGAAGGGAAATGAAAATGGTTTCATTTCCTTTAATCTTGTAATGGGGTTTAACAGATTTATTGTTTACCAGAACTTCCTGCTGGGAAATCAAATCCTGTATTCGGGAGCGGGAAAGCCCAAGCTTTTTTTCAACCAAGAAAACATCTAATCTTTTTCCCTCGTCTCCGAGTGAACTCTTTATCTCTAAGGTCTTAACGTTCATCGACACTTAGTTTTTTGCCCCCTGAAAGGAAAAATGATAGATTAAAATAACAAGGCCAACTGTAACTGCACTATCAGCCAGGTTGAAAACTGGCCAACGGTCTAAATAGAAACCGTTGAATTTCAAAAATAGGAATTTAAAAGGGGGTAGGTTTATGTTAAAGAAATCAACATCTAAAAAATCGACCACCTCACCAAAACGGAAGCGGTCGATCAGGTTCCCTATGGCTCCACCCAGAATTAAGCCGAGAGCGATCTTGAAAGTCGCTTCTTGATTTCTCATCCTGAAATACACCAGAAGGACGATTAGGATAGCGACCAGAGAGATGAAAGTATAGAAGTTCCCGCTGCCGATTCTGGTGCCAAAAACTCCACCCGGGTTTTGGATATAAGTTATTTTGAGGAAATCCCCCAAAAGGGAGATGGATTGTCCTAAGTGGAAATGGGAGGTAATATATCCCTTGGAGAGCTGGTCCAAGAGAGCTACCAATAAGCTCAAGAGAAGGAAAATCATCTTGTTTAGTTAGATCTCCTCAGTCTTCTCGCGCTCTTCCTTTTCCTTGCAGGCGATACAGAAACGAGCATGAGGGACTGCCTCTAAGCGAGCTTGGCTGATCTGTTTTCCACAGCGCTGACACTTGCTGTAGGTCTTATCCTTAATTCTTCTCAGGGCTTCATCAATGTGATAAAGAAGCCTGCCGCTCTTGGAAGCGAAGAGAAATGCTTTCTCTCTTTCCATGGCATCCGTTCCCTGATCGGCCATATGATAAGAATAGGAAGAGAGGTCCCCGGTGGAATCTTTAATGGTGGTATCCATGGCCGCTTTCTTGAGTAAGCCCAACTCCTTGAGAAGCTCAGCCCGCTTAGCTAAAAGCAGTTTCTCATATTTTTCCAGCTCTTTTTTCTTCACTTATTACCTCCTATCGTTTTTATCCTATTCACTGAGATTTGCGTTTTTTCACCATTTATATTCCATTCTTTAAACGTATCGGTGGAATCCAAAGAAAAACTTATGCTCTTAGCCAAGGTTTCCTTCTTGATATAATCCTCAAATGCAGTGACAGCTTCCTCGACCCGAGAAGTTGCTTTTATCTCTATTTTGATCTGGTCCATCACCTCAAATCCAGCTGATTTACGCATATTTTGTATCTTATTAACCAGCTCACGGGCAAGCCCCTCATTTTCCAACTCCCTGTCTAACTTAGTGGATAAAGCCACTTGATAGCTATCATCCGACTCAGTGGCAAATCCTTCCGGGTCTTTTTCTTCTATGGTCACTTGGTCTAGCTCAACCTTGATAATTTCTTCTTCAAGTTTAAGCTCTAAACTGCCTTCTTTTTTTAACTTCTCAATTTCAGTAATTGTCAAGTTCTTTAACCTATCCGCCACAGTTTTTGCTTTTTCTCCAAACTTTGGTCCCAAAACCGAGAAATTCGGTCTAACTACGAGTTCAGTCGGAATTCTCTTATCAGTAAAATGTATATTTTTCACATTCAATTCTTCCATTAACGTACCGAGGGCACCGGGTGATGAAGTTTCGCTGAATATCGTTTCTAGCTGAGAAGGTAACCACATATCAGCCAATGGTTGTCTTATCTTTAGCTTGGCTTTGTTACGGGCGGCACGACCCAAGGAAACGATTCTTTTACGCTCCCCCATTTTTTCCTCTAACTGTATATTAATAAAATTATCTTTTGGCTTGGGAAAGAAAGTTAAATGCACGCTGGATGGAGCATCTTTGTCTATTTTAGCCACTAATTCTTGATACAACTCCTCTGCCAGAAATGGAATATAAGGAGCTATAAGTTGAGATACAGTCACCAAGGTATTATAAAGTGTACTATATGCTGAGAGCTTATCCTCATCCTCCCCTGATTTCCAAAAACGTCTGCGATTTCTCCTGACATACCAGTTGCTCAAATCATCTATCACAAAATCTTGAATAAGCCTGGCAGCGCCGGTGATGTCATAATTATCCAAGGAATTGGTTGTATTCTTCACTAAGGTATTTAACCGCGAGAGCAACCAATAGTCTATTTCCGAAACAAACTTTAGCTCCCCCCGGTGTTTTCTGGGATCGAATTTATCGATATTGGCATAGAGCGCAAAAAAGGAATAACTGTTCCTCAAGGTGCTGAAGAATTTTCTCTGGACTTCAGTGATAGCCTCTTTATCTATTTTGGTGGGCAACCAAGGGTGGCTACTGTAGAGCAGATACCATCTTAGGGTATCCGCTCCCTGAATATTTAGAACCTCCCAGGGGTCAATAGCATTTCCTTTGGATTTGCTCATCTTCACTCCAAACTTATCCTGTATGAATTCAATCACGATGACGTTTTTGTAAGCCAGCTGGTCGAAAAGAGATGTGGAGATAGCTAAAAGACTATAAAACCAACCACGAGTCTGGTCAACCGCCTCACTTATGAAATCCGCCGGGAAATGCGCTTTGAAATTCTCCTGGTTTTCAAAGGGGTAATGCCATTGGGCATAAGGCATTGAACCCGAGTCAAACCAACAGTCAATCACCTCTGGAGTCCTTTTCATTTGACCCTGACATTTCTCACATACCAAAGCTATTTCATCTATCATTGGCTTATGCAGGTCCAGCTCTTCTGGAACATTTTGCCCTAATCTTCTTAACTCCTCTAGGCTGGAGATTGATTTTACTTCTTTGCATTTTTCACATATCCACAAGTTAAGAGGAGTCCCCCAGAACCTTTCACGGGAAAGTGCCCAGTCCACATTGTTTTCCAGCCACTCCCCGAAGCGACCCTGGCCTATATCCGGAGGATACCAGTTTATCTTTTGGTTGTTGGCGATCATTTTGTCCTTGAATGCGGTGGTTTGGATGTACCACGATTTTCGCGCGTAGTAAATCAAAGGTGAACCACATCTCCAACAAAAAGGATAGTTGTGCACATATTTCTCTTCCTTGTAAAGCAGTCTCCTGTTTTTTAGGTCCTGGATGATCTTCGGGTCTGCGTCTTTAATGAACATATTTGCCCAATTCTTGATTTCAGAGGTGAACTTCCCACTGGTATCAACCGGTTGCAGAAGTTTTAAAGAGTATTTTTTCCCGACTTCGTAATCGTCCGCTCCAAAAGCAGGGGCGATATGCACGATTCCAGTCCCATCCTCCAAACTAACAAAATCTCCCAAAACCACAAAATACCCCTCATCTTTTTTTACCGGGATAAAATTATATAAAGGTTTGTATCTGATTTTTTCTAAGTCCTTCCCCTTCATCTCCTCCAATATCCTGTAATCCTCACCCAAGACCTGATGGAGTAAGTTTCGCGCCATTATGAGATTTTCACCCTTGTGTTCCACCTTGACGTAGTCTAATTGGGAATTAACTGCTAAGGCGATATTGGAGATTAAGGTCCAGGGAGTAGTTGTCCACACCAGAAAATAGGTATTGGGCTTATCCTCCAGTTCCATCTTCACAAAAACAGAAGGATCGGAGATCTCATCATACCCCTGTGCCACTTCGTGGCTGGAAAGCGGAGTTTCGCAGCGAGGGCAGTAAGGGATGATTTTGTGTCCTTGATAGATTAATCCTTTTTCAAAGAGCTGAGAAAGTATATACCACACCGATTCGATATATTCATTGGAGCAAGTCATATAGGCGTCGTCCAAATCCAGCCAGTAGGCAATTCTCTCTGTTAACTTGTCCCAATCTTTTTTGTATCTGAAAACGCTTTCTCGGCATTTGGCGTTGAACTTGTCAATACCATACTCCTCGATTTTGGCTTTACTATCCAACTTCAGCTCTTTCTCCACCTCTATTTCGACTGGCAAGCCGTGTGTGTCCCAGCCCGCTTTTCTATCCACTCGAAAGCCCTGCATAGTTTTATAGCGGCAGACCAAATCCTTGATAATTCGCGCGATGACGTGATGAATTCCAGGCAAGCCATTGGCTGTGGGAGGACCTTCGTAAAATACGTATAACGGAGCATCTTTCCGTATCTGGATGCTCTTTTGAAAGATGCCATTTTTCTTCCAGAAGGAAAGTATCTCCTCTTCCCTTTGAGGATAATTGAAATCCTCTTTAGTCTCTTTGAACAGCAATTTGTTCTCCTTAGGACATCATCTAAATTCGTTCATTCAGACTACATACGGACAATTGATTGCACTCCGTACATTCTATCTGTAAAGTGGTATGCGATATCCTGAACTTTTCCTTTAAAAGCTGATTTACATTTTCAAGGATCTGTTTGGTTTTGCTGATCATCTGATCATCTATAAACAGATGCCCGGAAAGAGCATAGATTCCTGAGGTGATGGTCCAAATGTGAATGTCGTGCACTCCTTTTATCCCTTCCATCTTTTCAAGTTCGGATTTTATAAACTCTAAATTCAGATGCTTGGGAACTGCCTCCAAAAGGATATCTGTCGATTGGAAAAGTAATCCCATAGCACCTTTCAATATAATCAGGCCGATCAGCACCGCGATAATTGGGTCAGCTAAATAGAAATTGGTGAAATAGATAATAATTCCGCCAACAATTACTCCAACCGAAGAAAGCGTATCGCCTAAAATGTGCAGAAATGCTCCTTTCACATTTAGGTTCTCCTGGCTTCCTCTTCTTAGCACTAAAATTCCCAGAAGGTTAGCAATAAGACCGATAGTTGCCACCACTAACATAAGCGGAGCTCTTACTTGAGGTGGATTGGTAAAGCGATTATAGGCCTGATAGAAAATATAAAAAGAGATTAAAGCCAAGGTTAAACCATTTAACAGGGCAACCAGTATCTCCGTGCGGTAGTATCCATAAGTTCTTTTGCTATCAGGCGGCTTACAGCACATTTGAACGGCCAGAAGACTCAAACCCAACGCCAGGCTATCGGTCAACATATGTCCGGCATCACCTAAGAGGGCAAGACTGTTGCTTAATATCCCTCCCACCACCTCAACCACTGTCATAATCAGGGTGATTGAAAGGGCAACTATAAGCGCTTTTCGGTTGGATGCCAGTTGCTGATTATGGCTATGAGTATGTTCGGACATTTATATATTCCTAAAGTTTTTACAGTTTCATCTTTTCTATGACCCGACTCATCAGATTCCTTAAGATCGGCTCAGACCTATTGGCCGTGGCAATGATTTTATCCAGATTGGTTGGTTCTAAGGCGTCTGGCAAGCCCATATCAGTGATGATGGACAACCCCAGGACCCGCATAGATTGATGTCTTGCTACAATTACTTCGGGCACAGTTGACATTCCCACCACATCCGCACCGATCATACGCAAAAACCTATATTCCGCTGCAGTCTCCAGATTGGGACCGCTCACACCCACATAAACCCCTTTTTGCAGCTTTATCTTCAATTCCAGAGCAGTCTCTTCAGCCAACTTGATAAATTCACGGTCATAGCAGGCATACATATCCGGGAATCTGGGCCCCAAGGTTTCGTCATTTACACCTATCAAGGGGTTGGCTCCTTGAAGGTTCGTATGGTCGGTTATGAGAAACAAATCCCCTGCCTTAAAGAGTGGATTGAGCCCGCCACAAGCATTGGAAACCACGAGCACGTTGGCGCCCAATGCCTTCATCACCCTGACCGGAAAAGTGATTTGCTGCATATTATATCCTTCGTAGTAATGAAAGCGACCCTGCATAGCTACGACCTTCTTTTC
>DASWLN010000161.1:0-8477 GCA_036396115.1 Candidatus Zixiibacteriota bacterium | reverse complement strand
CCTTCTACAGAATACACAGTTGGCGGTAATAATCCCCACTTAATCTTTGCTGCGGATTTAGATGGCGATGGTGACCTTGACCTTGCCACTGCAAATTATGGAAGCCACAATGTCTCTGTCCTCCTAAATAATGGAAACGCTACTTTTAGTCCTTCCACAGAATATCCAGTTGGTGGTAATAACCCCCGTTCTATCTTTGCTGCTGATTTGGACGGCGATGGTGACCTTGACCTTGCCACTGCAAATGAAGGTGGCCGCACTGTCTCGGTTTTATTAAACATTAATATAGACATAGCAGTCATAAATATTGTGCCTTCTAAAGAAATAGTAGTCCAAGGCGATTCTGTATCTATTGACGTAACTGTCCAGAATCAAGGCAGCGTTAGAGAGACTTTTGATGTAACCACCTTTTACGATGATATTCCAATTCAGACAAAGACTGTTACTGAGTTAGCTCCGAGTCAAGAAACCACCATAAGTTTTAATTGGAATACTACAGGCATTGTTTTAGGTAATTACACTATAAGTGCCTATGCTCCTCTACTTCCAGGGGAGATAGACACAGATGATAACACCTATAGAGACGGGATGGTGTCAATTATTTATGACTGTGGTGACTATAGCTGCGGTGACTGTAATGGTGACTGCAAGATAACTGTCTCGGACGTAGTTTATTTGATTAACTACCTGTTTAAAGGTGGTTATGTTCCGGTTCCGGAAAAGTGTCTTGGGGATGCCAATGGAGATGGGAAAGTAACCGTCTCAGACGTAGTTTATCTGATTAATTATCTCTTTAAAGGCGGCCCTGCGCCAGCAGCTTGTTGCCAGTAGTTAAGAAGATATTTTTCATTAGGAGACATTCTATTTTAGTTGCAGTTATCCTTGAAAGCAATTTAAAGAAATAAGTCAAATAATTGTAATATTTATCTGTATTTCTTTTGTAGGGACAGGTCGCGACCTGTCCCTACATTTTTATGCAGCGGAATTGGGTAGGTCAGCGACTTCCGTCGCCGGTTTTTTGTTTATGCGGAAATTGTCGTCAAGACTCGTGCCGGGGATTTTTCCGCCTCTGGCGGAATCCTGGTGACCCGCAGGGTTTTAGGTTTAGGTCACCGGGATTCCGCTAAAAGCGTAAAATTCCAATTCCCCAACCAACGAAAAGTCGTAGGCGACATTGGCCAATGTCGCCTACATTTCTACTGTCATTCCCGCCCCGCATTTTGCGGGATAAACTACAGCGGGAATCCACTCTTTCCGCTACACAAATGGATTTGTGCCGAAGACAAAAGGGATTGCTTCGTCGTCCCGCCTGAAGGCGGGACTTCTCGCAATGACAAAAGGAAGAAAAGATGTCATTGCGAGTCCCGATAAAATCGGGGCGAAGCAATCTCGTCCCTTTTAACCTCAAAAGATACTATTTGACTTAGAATTGTTACAAGCTTATATTTTTCGTAACCTTAAAGGGGGAATCGAATGAAAATCAAGACACTAATTCTGTTTTCTGTTATTTTCTTTATACTCTGTAATTTTTCAACTCTTGCCCAATCCAAATCTCCTGATTCAGTCAAAGCTCCTGCTCAATCTGTGCAGTATCAAGGGCAGATTGATACCTTAAAGGCTGAATTGGAGAAGGTTAAAAAGGATGCTTATGAAAAAGCGATACAGGGGGCAAATAGTAGTGTAAGCTGGGCTGGTAGAGTAATAGCCGCTATCTCCTTATTTGCAATTGCGTTAGGTGTTTTTGGATACCTTCAAGGTAGGGCACTTATAAAACAAATGGAAGGTGAGTTGGAGAGGGCAAAGGAAATAAAAGATGAGGTTCAGAAGAAGAAGGAAGAGGTGGAGGGATTGTGCGAAGAAATCAAGCAAATGAGGTCCAAGGCAGCTGAAATAGTTAGGGACGCTGAAAAGATAACGGAAGAGGCAAAAAAGACAAAAACCCCACTGGATTTTTCAGAGGAAGCCAAAGCCATAATTTCAGAAAAGGATGCGGAAAAAACAATACAAAGATATGAGAAGCTCACGGATAAGATATTTGGAGAAGATGCAAAACTGGTTTACAATCAACTGGCATTTTCCTACTATCGCCTTCAAAGATATGAAGAAGAAATATCTATACTTAGGAAAACAATTCAAATCAATCCAAAAGATGCTATTGCCTATTACAACTGGGGCGTTGCATTGGGTGAGTTAGGAAAGCATGAAGAAGTTATTGAGAAATGCAAGAAGGCTATAGAGCTTAAACCGGATTTAACTGAAGCCTATTACAACTGGGGTGTTGCATTAATTAAGTTAGGAAAATATGAAGAAGCTATTGAGAAATGCAAGAAAGCAATAGAGATTAAGCCAGATTATGCTGAGGCCCATTATAATTTAGCCTATGCATTTGCTGAATTGAAAGATAAAAATCAGATGTTAAAATACTTGAAAGATGCGATTAATCTGGATAATAAATATAGAGAAAAATCCAAAACCGATACAGATTTCAAAACTGTTTGGAATGACCCTGATTTCAAGAAATTAGTTGAATAACATGCCCGATAAAATCTATACTGTCTCCGAAATAACCAAACAGATAAAAGAGCTTCTGGAAGGGGAACTGCCAACTATCTGGATTGAGGGAGAAATCTCCAACTTCGTTCTACATTCTTCCGGACATAGATATTTTTCTCTAAAAGATGAGGAAGCACAGATTAGATGCGTTTTATGGCGAGGAAAAGGCGAGGGGCTTGATTTCGAGCCACAAAGTGGAATGAAGGTTTTGGCGTTGGGCAAGATCTCCGTTTATGAGAAAAGAGGCGAATACCAGCTTTATGTTGAGATTTTAAGACCATTGGGCATTGGAAAGCTGGAATTAGAACTCCAAAGATTGAAAGAGAGACTTCAAAAAGAAGGGCTGTTTGACGAAGAGCACAAAAAGGCAATTCCGAAATTTCCTGAAACCATAGGCATAATTACCTCCCCTACTGGGGCAGCCATAAGAGATATAATAAAAATAATCCAGCGTCGAGCCCCTTATATAAAGTTGATTTTAAATCCGGTCAGAGTGCAGAGTGAGGGTGCTGAAGATGAAATTGCCCGAGCCGTTGCCCAGTTCAATCAATATGGAAAAGCTGATTTGATAATAGTTGGCAGGGGAGGGGGTTCTTTAGAAGACCTCTGGGCTTTCAATGAAGAAATCGTAGCCCGAGCCATCTTCAAGTCAAAACTACCCATAATTTCAGCAGTGGGACACGAAATAGATTTCACCATTTCCGATTTAGTTGCAGATTTAAGGGCAGCTACTCCATCTGTTGCCGCAGAGATGGTGGTGCGAGACAAAAAGGAGCTTGAAAGGGAACTAAACTCTTTAGCCGGTCGTATAGTCAATTATCAAAACTCGATTTTGGGATATAATAAAAATAGACTTGAAAGTATCCAGCGGAGCTATGGGTTCAGGAAGCCACTTGACCTGTTGAATCAAAAAATGCAAAGAACGGACGAGGTGTGGCGAGCATTCTTGTTGGTCATGAAAAATTATTTTGAATTGAAGAAAAAAGGGTTATCTTCTTTTTTTAGTCACCTGAATGCCCTATCTCCTTTGGCAATTCTGGAAAGGGGATATTCCATAACCCGAAAAGTTCCTGGACTGTCAGTGGTCAAAGATGCTGCCCGCTTGAAAATAGATGATGAAGTCGAAGTCAAATTTCATCTCGGTCATATCAGGGCAGAAGTCAAAAAGATAAACGAGGAGTGAAAATTGCCCAAGAAGATGAATTTTGAAAAAGGGTTGAGCCGCTTAGAAGAGATAGTGGAGCAACTGGAAAGCGGAGACTTAGCCTTGGACCAGTCGCTCAAGATCTTTCAGGAAGGGATAGGGCTTTTCAGGTTCTGCTCACAAAAACTCAATGATGCTCAAAGTAAGGTTGAAAAATTGGTTGAGCTATCAGATGGAAAGTTCAAATTGGAGCCGTTCGATTTCAAGGAAGAAGAATAGATGAAGCCAGAAGATTACCTGCGAAATAAAAAAAGAATAATAGATAACGCTTTAGATAGATATCTTCCATCCAGCCACAAACCACCCCGTAAGTTGCATCAAGCTATGCGATATAGTGTATTTGCCGGAGGTAAAAGGATAAGGCCAATTCTGGCGATGGCAGCTTATGAGTTGGTAGGGGGCAAAGGAAATTCAATTCTGCCAGTTGCCTGCGCCCTTGAACTGATACACACTTATTCTCTGATTCACGACGACCTGCCTTGTATGGATGATGATGACTTGAGAAGAGGAAAGCCAACCTGCCACAGGGTTTTTGGATACGGGATGGCGGTTTTGGCTGGAGATGCGTTGCACGCCCTGGCTTTTGAGCTTTTAGCGAAAAGTGATAATCCTAAAATCGTCGTCGAAGTAGCAAATAGCATTGGAACAGTTGGCATGGTGGGTGGGCAAGCGGCTGATTTAGAGGCAGAAGGAAAGAAAGTTAATCTTAAAGAAGTCAATTTCATTCATATCCATAAAACCGCCGCACTTTTGAGGGCTTGCATCAGGGTCGGAGCGATATTAGGTAAAGCCAATTCCAAACAACTTAAAGCCTTAACCTCTTATGGCAATAAATTCGGACTGGCTTTCCAAATCACAGATGACATTCTGGATTTGGAAGGTGAAGAGAGAAAGTTAGGCAAGCGAGTTGGGGTTGATAAAGACAAAGCCAAAGCTACTTATCCTAAAGTCATAGGAGTCGAAAGGTCAAAGCAAGAGGCAAAAAGATTAGTCCAGTCAGCAAAAAAGGATTTAAAGAGTTTTAAAAAAACAGGAATACTTAAACAATTGGCGGATTTTCTAATCAGCCGAACAAATTAATCCGTTAATGGTGAGTATGTCGAACCATATGGCAAAGTTATTAGACAGCATAAATTCACCCCAGGATTTGAAGAAGATACCTCTTGAGGACTTGCCCAAGTTGGCGGCAGAGATAAGGGAGGAGATAATAACTGTTGTCTCAAAGAATGGTGGGCATTTGGCTTCCAACTTGGGGGCAATTGAGTTGTCCATAGCTTTGCACTATGTTCTGGATTCACCCAGGGACAAAATTGTCTGGGATGTCGGTCACCAATGTTATACGCATAAGCTTATTACCGGGAGAAGGGAAAAGTTCAGTACCTTAAGAAAATACAAAGGGATAAGCGGATTTCCTAAGAAAAAAGAGAGTGAGCATGATGCTTATGAGGTTGGACACGCCAGCACCTCCATTTCAGCTGCTTTAGGAATGGCTTGTGCTCGTGACTATTTGAATCAGAATTTTCACATAGCAGTCGTGGTTGGAGATGGCGCCTTGACTGGTGGGCTCTCCTTTGAAGGAATGAATAACAGTGGCGCTTTAAGTAAAAACATGCTGGTGGTGCTTAACGACAATACCATGTCCATCTCTAAAAACGTTGGCGCCCTATCCAAATATCTGACCAACATCCTGACCGATGAAAAGTACAATAAGATAAAAGCAGAGGTCTGGGATTTAGTTGGCAAGTTCAAGAGAAGAGATAAAATTCGCACTATGGTAGCCAAAGTAGAGGAGCATGTTAAGGGGTTCCTGGTTCCGGGGATAATCTTTGAGAAATTAGGTTTTCGCTATTTTGGGCCAATTGATGGACACGATATTCAACAATTAGTGAGAATTCTGGAGCATATCAAAAACTTAAGTGGACCAGTACTGCTTCACGTCCTGACCCAAAAGGGTAAAGGTTACAAATATGCTGAAGAAGATGCCCCTCGTTTTCACGGGATTGGGGTGTTCGATAAAGTGACCGGAAACTCAGATACCCAGCCAGGGCAATTAAGTTACACCGACGTCTTTGGACAAGCCATAGTGGAGTTGGCGGAAAAGGATGAAAAGATAGTAGCTATCACTGCGGCGATGTCTTTGGGCACTGGCTTGGTCGATTTCGCCAAAAAGTTCCCTAACAGATTTTACGATGTGGGGATTGCAGAGCAACACGGCACTACCTTTGCCTGTGGTTTAGCTACCCTCGGAATGAAGCCGGTCTTTGCGGTATATTCCACTTTTCTCCAAAGGGCTTTCGATCAGGTCTTGCACGATACAGCTTTGCAGAACCTGCCGGTCATATTTGCTGTGGATAGAGCCGGGCTGGTGGGAGAGGATGGTCCCACTCATCATGGAGCATTTGATTTAAGTTATCTCAGACAGATTCCAAATCTCACCATTATGGCACCTAAAGATGGAAACGAACTGAGGGGTATGCTAAACTTTGCAGTTAGTTGGAACAAAGGTCCGGTGGTCATTCGTTACCCACGTGGTACCATGCCAGATGAAAAAATTGAGCAAGGCTTTAAAGAGATAAAGATGGCAAGCTGGGAGGTATTGAGGTCAGGGGAGGATATTTTAGTACTGGCTGTTGGCTCAATGGTCTATCCCAGTTTGGAAGCGGCACAAATATGTGCCGAAAATGGAATTGACGTATGTGTGGTGAATGCGCGTTTCGTTAAGCCTCTGGACGAAAATCTGCTTTCCTCCTTTCTGCGGAAGTTCAATAGAATCATCACAGTTGAGGAGAACGCTCTGGCTGGTGGTTTTGGAAGCGCTATTTTGGAATACATTGAAGCTCAAGGGATCAGGAAAAAGATCTCGGTTAAAAGAATGGGGATTCCGGACAGTTTCATCCAGCATGGTTCCAGGAAAACCCTTTTGGAGGAACTGCATCTGGATAGAGATAGCATAGTCCAATTGATTAAACAGACATTCACCTTTAGAAAGAAAAAAGTCATAGCGGAGACTTAAAAAATGAAAAGTCTTGGAATAATAGCTAACGTCAATAAAGAATCTATGCCGGAAGTTGTGCAGAAAATTATACAATGGTGTTCCAAAACTAAAATCGATTTCTTCTTATCAGAAGAGGTGGCATCGCTACTCGGTCACAAAGGTAAATCCTTTGCCAGGGAAGAGCTCTGGGAGCATAGTGAGATAGTTGTATCTTTGGGTGGAGATGGGACTATGCTTGCCGCAGCTCGAGCAGTAGGAGAGCATCAAACCCCGATTTTGGGGATAAACGTGGGAAGCCTGGGTTTTTTAACTGAGATTACAGCTAACCACCTGACCACAACATTGGATTTAATCAAGGCTGGTGATTTTTATATAGAAAAAAGGATGGTTCTGGCAGGTGAGGTGGAAGGGGTTGATTCTAAATCTCTTTTTGCCTTGAACGATTTGGTAGTGGACAAGGGTGGAGTTGCCAGACTTTTGCAATTTCACCTCTATGATAATGAGGAACTGGTCTGTTCCTATTCAGCTGATGGATTGATAATCTCTACACCGACAGGTTCGACCGCCTATTCCTTGGCTTCTGGAGGACCGGTGATAAATCCAACGATGAACGCCATTATCGTTACGCCCATCTGTCCTCATACCTTAGCCATCCGCTCGATCATTTTTTCCGAAAACGAAAAGCTGAAAGTGGTGGTCGAAAGGGAGCAGCATGCACCGACTCTGACTGCAGATGGTCAGGTGGCTGTTACCCTCAAACCCGGAGCAGTAATCAAAATAGGAAAAGCCGAGCACACTGTTAATCTGATTAAGTTTAAGGGTAAGTCATTTTATGACATTTTAAGAACAAAACTCCATTGGGGAGTCAAACCTAAAGGGGACCAGTAAGCTACAGATTTTTCCTTCCATAAGCTTATGCTAAAAGCCTTGCGCATAGAGAATTTTGCTCTGGTTGACAGGTTGGAGATTGAGTTTGGTTCAGGGCTTAATATCCTGACTGGAGCAACCGGTGCGGGAAAGTCCATCATCGTCGGAGCAATCAATCTGGTTTTAGGAGAAAGGGCGAGTCCGGAGATGGTGAGAACCGGAACTGCAGTTGCGAGCATAGAAGCCTCTTTTAAGACTAATACTGATAATCCTATCTTTAATATGTTAAAGGCGTTAGATATTGCTACCTCAAGTAACACTTTAAGCATCCGGCGCGAGATATCATCCAAGGGGATAAGTCGCTGTTTTATAAACGATAGGTTGGTTACGCTTGCCAATCTCAAATCAGTCGGCGATAAGTTAGGTGATTTACATGGTCAACATCAGCATCAGGCGCTCTTGGACACAAACAAACATATCGATTATCTGGATAGCTTCGGGAATTTGAAAGAAGAAGTGGATACTATCGGTGAGACCTTTAAATCGCTGAGAATCAGGAGCGAAGAGCTAAGGAGATTAAAGGAGCAAGAAAGAGCTGACGGCGAAAGAAAGGAACTATACTGCTTTCAGTCGAATGAGATAAGCAGAGCAAACCTGGTATTGGATGAAGAAGGCAAGCTGCTTCAGCAAAAAAAGGTTTTGGAAAATGCAGAGGAACTATTTGGACTCGTTTCTTCTGTCAGCGCCGGGCTTTACGAGGAGGATGACTCTGCTGCGGAGAAGTTGTCTTTTTATTTGGATGAGCTTAAGAAGGCAACAGAATTGGATTCAAACTTAAAAGAAGAATTGGAGAATCTT
>DASWLN010000160.1:0-16985 GCA_036396115.1 Candidatus Zixiibacteriota bacterium | reverse complement strand
CTATCCGGCACATCAATCCCCAAGATATTATAAGATACAAACTTCCTTTCGGCACTCGGAGTAGAATATTTATTAATATCGTAATAAGTGTCCGTTTTATAAGCATCCAATCCTAATCTATAAGCTAACTTCTCACGAGAGAATTTCTCAGTTAGGGGAACGAGGAAGCGCGAAAGAATCGGCTCGGGACCGCTCAGACTCATTTCTATGCGGTCCGAATTGAACGAATACTTATTTAATCTCTTATCCCCAAAATCATCCGTCAGAAACTCAACGTGACCAGTGGTCTTCTGGATACTTCCCTCTTTGGTTACCAAGTTGATCACCGCAGACTGCACGTTGCCATATTCAGCATCGAATCCGCCTTTCAAAACCGAAATCTCTTCAATGTTGTCAGCTGAAACCTCCATACCCCCCCGCACTATTCCCAATCCACCTAAAGGATCTTTGGTCTCAACTCCGTCCACGATGTAAAGGACTTCCCCGGCACGACCACCGCGAATATGAAGCTCCATGTTCTTGGTTACGAATCCGACCTGCGTTTTGAGAATATCCGCTACCTCTTTGACCGCCATATTCTGAATCTGGTCAGAGGATACAGTTCTCACGTTGGTGGTGACGTCCTTTTCAATTACCTCCGCCCTACCTATTACCTCAACCACTTCTTTTAACTCCACCGCGGAGACGGTAAGCTCAAAATCCTGTTCAGTGGTTTTGTCAGTGGCAACCTTAACGCCCTTTACTTCCACTATCCTATATCCAATGAGCTTTGCCGTGACATCGTAGGTTCCGGGAGCGACGTTGAGTATGAAGTAGGAACCATCTGGCCCGGAGTAGTTCCCCATACTGGTTCCCCCTATCTGAATAGAAGCTCCGGGCAGAGGCATCTTGCTGTTTTTGTCAATTACTTTGCCGCTGATTTTTCCGGAGACACCGGCGTAGCTGGAAACACTCAGGAATATAAGAGAAAAAATCCCCAAAAAAACAATTGCCACAATATTGGCGTTTTTGTAGCACCTCATGGCAACTTACCTCCTTGGCATTTGGTAAAAGGTGAAAGTTAATTTGCTTTTACTTTTTGCGTTCAAAGTAAATGTTAATTAACTAACTAACCATTGAGATGTCAAGAGTTTTCTTAATGTTACACAAGTAAAATTATCAAACAATTTTTGTTCTCCCTGCCTGCGTCAATAGTATTAGAGTATTAAAACGCAGGCAGGTTTTTCAAGAACGCTTCCAAACCATAAGAAGAAAGAAAACACCGAATTAAAATCTCAACAAAATCTGTGCCAAATTTCAGCCCCGCCCTCTATTTTTGTAATTTCTTCAATTCATTGCCAAACAGCAACTTAAATTTGCACTGCAGAGTTGCTCACATATACCAAGTAAGCAAAAACGCAATCCTCTGCGACGAATAACCAGTTAAATCCGGGATTGTTGCTATAACTCTTTATTAAACAGAATATTACCCATCCGCAATTTTCTGCGACCTTCCATGCATTATTTTGCGGGATTAGTTTGATTAGTGTAGTATTTTTCGCTTATTAACTTCTCAATTCTATCGAGTTCATTATCTGTCAAGTTCTCTTCCATGAATTCAATTTCAAAATACCCTTTGAAGCCGGACTTAATTGCTTCTATTATGCTCTCAATCTTTACTTCTCGATTCAAAAGCTCCTCAATGGTGGTTGAGCGAGTTGTTAGCAACTTATCCATTGCATCCACGCTTTTTCTCTGTGGCAGAAAGTGAGCCAAGCTCTTATTATTTCTCTTTAGGGGAATTGACCCGTGCTGCAGAAAAGCCTTACCAAATCTTCTCTGTGCGCTTCCTATCAGTTTCTTGTTGTCCACGGTTATTTCATACTTGGAGGAACTGACAAAACAGGGCTCGGATATTTTTTCCTTCTTTTGTCTGGGAAGTGATCTTACCCATTCTCCTTTTATTCCGAGGATTCTTAACGTCTCCAGTAATGCTAGACTGATCCTTTCGTAGGTCTGGCTAACGGTTGTTCCCAATTCGGGGAAATTCTCGCCTGAGCCACAAACACTGTAAGTCAACTCGTCCTGATGCAAAACCGCTCTTCCGCCAGTTGGCCTTCTGACTACGTCTATGCCTAACTTTATACATTCATCCATATTTACAGCTGATTCTATCTTTTGAAAATACCCCAGAGAGACTGCTGGAGGAGACCAGGTATAGAGTCTAAGTGTGGGGATGCAATTTTCCTCTTGGCAAAGATAAGTCAGGGTTTCATCTGTTGCCATATTGAAAAAAGCATTTTTTTGCGGAGTGTATAGGAAGCGCCAAAAAGAAGTTTTCATTAAAGAAACATACACGGTGTGGGATATGGTTCAACAAGTTCACCATCTCTTCGAGCCTGAGCCTCAGAGCCGAAGGCCTGAGCAAGGTCGAAGGAAATTCCCACACCTACGATATGTTATATTCGTAGCACAGGGAATTTATCCCTGTGCAGGTTATTGTGTCTGTCGGGTCCCCCCTGGCCGTTGGGTCGAGCGGGGAGAAACGGGCAGGCTGACCCGACAATAACTGATCGCGTAGGGGTTCGATTCATCAAGCCCGTGCTCTGGAGTGTTCGGCTTTAGCCGAACCGGGGGTCTGCCTAACGGGTTCGACTTTGCTCACCGTCCTGAGCTTGCCGAAGGAAGGCAGACACTCCAATCTCAGGACACAGAATTCGTGCTTCTCCTTACCTAGACAGCTTTTCAGGGACCTTGCACAAATCACATCTCAGCGAACAGCCCATTCTCCTACTAATCGCCATTTGCCTCTTACTTCTTCTTTTTTTCTGCCATCTCTTTTATCAAATTCAAAGCAATGATCCCCCTTTGAATCTCATTTGTCCCTTTGTAGATTTGAGCGATCTTGGCATCACACATCATCTTTTCAACCGGAATGGTTGCTCTATTGCAATGCAATACAAAAAAGTGCGAGCAAATTTTGGGATAACTTCGGCATTCTTGCCCCCTCTGTCCCACCCTGGCGGGACGAGGATTTAGTCCCGGCTCCTCTCTTATTCTTGCAGAATGCAAGAAGAGGAGCTCGGGAGGCAGATTTTGCTAATTCAAAATCTGGGTTTAGGGTTATTTTTCTAATTTGTTGTTTTAGTTTTTTTTGTGCTTCAGTCAGGAGATAATCCATTCACTTGCCTATTTAAAAGTTCTCCCTTATTTATATTCTCCAAAGTCTTCTTGGCTGCTTTTTGTTCCGCCTCCTTCTTGCTGGTGCCGGTTCCCCTACCCATCCTCTTTCCCTGGGCAAAGACATCTATGGTGAATTTCTTTTGATGGTCCGGTCCCTTCTCCTCCACTATCTCGTATCTGGGCATACCCCAACCGAAAGACTGCAAATACTCCAAAAGCTCACCTTTATAATTGAAATGTTCTTCATCTGTGGTCAACTCCCAGTATTTCTTTAAGAGTTGGTTTCTTATCATTTTTCTAGCCGGAGCCAGTCCACCATCCAAAAAAGTTGCTCCGATCAACGCCTCGTACGCATCTGCCAGTATGGAACTTCTCTCTCTGCCTCCGGCTTTGTTTTCTTCTTCGCTCAATTGAAGGAACTGACCCAGATTTATGTCCTTGGCGATGCGGCGCAAGGTTGATTCGCTCACCAGAACCGCCTTGAGCTTAGTCAAATCCCCCTCTCTTTTTTCCGGAAACTTCTCATATAAAAAACGGCTCACTACCAATCCCAATACTGCATCTCCCAAAAACTCCAGCCTTTCATTCGGTTGTAGGACTTGAGTGGATTTGTCCTTTATTATGGAGCGGTGAATTAAGGCTTGGTTAAGGAGATTTAAGTTGTTGAAGTGATATCCGGTCATCTTCTCCAGCTTCCCCAATTGGGAGCTCTTGGAGAATATCTTCTTGATATACCTGAAAGGGCTCATATTAGAAAAAAGTCGGGAAGAATAAATACGCTTCCCGACTTTCTAAAAAAAGTTATCTATGGTACAAATTTTCTAACCACCAAGGTGACGTTGTGCCCGCCGAATCCAAAGGAGTTACTCAAGAAAACGTTTATTTCCTTTTCCCTTTTGAGATTGGGCACGTAATCCAAGTCGCACTCCGGGTCCGGAAACTCCAGGTTTATTGTGGGATGAATGACCCCCTCTGACATCGATTTTATTCCGACAATCAGCTCCACTGCACCAGCTGCTCCCAGAAGGTGCCCGGTCATTGACTTGGTGGAATTTATGGCGATCTTTTTGGCGTGTTCTCCAAAGACTTTCTTTATTGCCACAGTCTCGCTTATATCTCCCAGATCTGTGGCAGTGCCATGCGAATTAATGTAACCCACCTCTTGCGGAGAAACGCCGGCATCTTGAATAGCAGCTTGCATAGATCTAACTGCACCTTCACCTCCGGGCGAAGGTGCAGTTATGTGATAAGCATCTGCACTCATTCCCACTCCTGCAATCTCCGCATAAATTTTGGCACCTCTTTTTTGAGCATGCTCCAAGCTTTCCAAAATAAGCATGCCCGCACCCTCACCCATCACAAAACCATCTCTTTGCTTATCGAACGGCCGAGAGGCTTTCTCGGGCTCGTCATTGCGAGTTGACATCGCTCTGGCAGAGCAGAAACCCGCAAAAGAGAGTGGAGTAATAGCGGCTTCACTTCCCCCGGTTATCATTACCTCCGCTTCCCCCCGCTGGATAATTCTAAAAGCATCCGCCACAGCGTGAGCGCTGGAGGCACAGGCTGAAACCGTGGCATAGTTTGGCCCGGTAAATCCGAAACGTATAGAGACCAAACCAGCGCACATATCAATTATCATCATAGGAATGAAGAAGGGACTTACTCTCCCTGGGCCGGAGCTTATCATTGTACTGCACTGTTTCTCAAAGGTCTCTATCCCTCCTATGCCGGAACCAATCACTACCCCAGCTCGACTTTTATCCATCGAGTTTAAATCTAACCCAGCGTCGTCCACTACCTGCTGGCTGGCTACAATAGCGTACTGCTCATATAGATCCATTCGTCGCGCTTCCTTCTTATCAATTTGGGCAGAGGTATCAAACCCCTTAATCTCGGCTGCGATCTTGGTGGGATAGTTAGCCACATCAAATCGGCTTACCTTATCCACACCGGAAACACCATTCTTCAGCGCTTCCCAGAATACATCCACGCTATTCCCCACCGGCGTGATGGCACCCATTCCCGTAACCACAACTCTGTTTTTCATCTGCTACCTCAAGACAACAGAATTATCGATCTAAAGAAACTACCCTAATTCCCCTCTACTGCATTCTTTTCTATATACTCTATAGCTTCTCCCACAGTGGTTATCTTCTCCGCCTCTTCATCTGGTATCTCCAAGCCAAACTCCTCTTCCAAAGCCATTACCAATTCCACAGTATCCAGGGAATCAGCACCCAAGTCATCAACAAATGATGCCTCGTTGGTGACCTGTTCCGGGTCAACTCCCAACTGTTCGACTATGATCTCCTTAACCCTCTGTTCAACGGACATAAAATGCACTCCTCCTTTTTGGTTGAAGATTGTTTTGTTCTCTACATCAATAATCCACCATCTATCTGGAACACCTGACCGGTGATGTAATTCGCTTCTTCCGAAGCCAAAAAGGCAACCAGATTAGCTACCTCTTCTGGCTGACCTGCTCTTCTTAAGGGAATCGAGTTTAAAAATGCATCCCTAGCCGCTTGCGATAGACTCTCGGTCATCTGAGTCTGGATATATCCCGGGGCAACCGCATTCACAGTTATTCCGCGCGAGGCTAGCTCCTTAGCCAGAGATTTAGTTAAGCCCAATAAACCTGCTTTAGATGCGGAGTAATTCGCCTGACCGACATTTCCCATTATCCCTATTACTGAAGAAATATTTATTATCTTGCCCGACTTCTGTTTCAGCATAATTCGAGCAACGCTTTTGCAAAGATTAAAAGCTCCTTTCAGGTTTATCTGAATAACCCTATCCCATTCCTCCTCGAACATTTTAATAAACAGATTGTCCTTGGTGATGCCTGCATTGTTGACCAAAATATCAATTGTGGAAAACTGTTCAATCACCTTATTAACCCCCTGTTCAACTTCCTGGAAACTGGAAACATCGATCTTTAAAGCCTGGGCTAAGCCACCTCTGTCTTTTATACTTTGAGCTAAGGACGTAGCTGAATCCAGGTCGATATCGAAGACCGCTATTTTCGTCCCCTCCCCAGCCAACCTTTCACATATGGCTTTGCCTATGCCTTGAGCTCCACCGGTTACGATTGCGGTTTTGTCTTTTAGATTCATACTATTGAGTTTCGTAAATTAGATTGATAATTTTTCTTCCTCTCCCCTTGGGGGAGAGGACAAAGGTGAGGGGGTGTAAACTCTATCCCACCCTCATCCTAACCTTCTCCCTCAAGGGAGAAGGAAAATGAACTGCTTGGTCACTGAATTATGCGATTTCCAATAATTCTAAGAATTTATCTAAATCAACTGATTTATCAACACCAAAGTTCGAAGCGTCGTTAAAGGACCTTTTTATTATCCCCTGCAGGACTTTTCCCGGGCCAATTTCCACAAAATCTCTCACTCCTTGTTGATAGACGTATTGCATGGAATCATACCACAGCACCGGCTTGGTTATCTGCTCTACCAAAGCATCCTTAATCTCCTGCGGCTGGGTCATCACCCGGGCAGTAACATTGGACACCACTGGAATTCGAGCGGGGTTTATCTCGACCTTGCTCAAAACTTCGGACATACCCTCTCTGGCTGAATTCATCAGGGGAGAGTGAAAGGCACCTCCCACCTGAAGAAGCATCGCTCTTTTGGCACCTTTCCTTTGAGCCAATTCCACTCCGAATTCGACAGCTTCCATTTCTCCAGAAATGGCAATCTGCTCTTCAGAATTAAAATTGGCTGGCTGAATTATTCCCTTGGATGAAGCTTCCTTACAAATCTCTAAAACATCCTCCCGTGAAAGCCCAATTATAGCCGCCATTGTCCCCTTGTTCCTGTCGCACGCTTCCTGCATCAAAGAAGCCCTCTGTTTGACTGCAAAAAGACCATCTTCAAATGAGAAAACACCCGCCACCACCAAAGCAGAATATTCCCCCAAGCTGTGACCTGCGACGAAACTGGGCCTTATCTTTTTTCTTTCGGACATTAGATTCCACAAGGCAAGACTGTGCACGAAGATAGCTGGCTGAGTATATTTGGTTTCTGTTAAAGTCTTTTCTGGACCTTCAAAACAAACTCTGGACAAGCCATATCCTAAAACATCGTCTGCCTTCTTGTAGAATTCCTTTATGTGCAGATAGGCATCATATAAATCCCTTGCCATTCCTACATATTGCGAGCCCTGTCCTGGAAAAATGCCTGCAAAATTTTTCACAAGTTTCACCACTGAATTAAAGCCGCACCCCAAGTGAACCCACCACCAAAAGCAACCAATACTGTTTTATCCCCCTTCTTGATTTTGCCTTTTCTCCTGGCTTCGTCTAACGCTATTGGCACAGAGGCGGATGAAGTGTTGCCATACTTATCTATGTTGACATATACTTTATCCATAGGCATCTTCAGTCTTCTAGCTGTGGCTTCGATGATTCGGATGTTGGCTTGGTGTGGAATAAGAAGGTCAATATCCTCTGGCTTTAAGCCGGACTGTTCAATCACCTTTACAGCAGAATCGCCCATAGCCCGGACTGCGGACTTGAAGACCTCACTTCCTGCCATTATGATGTTATGCTGTTTTAAGTCGAAATTCTCCTTGGTTAGTCGAGTGCGCGTTCCTCCAATGGGAGCATGCAGAAGGTTTGCCAATGAACCATCTCCGGAAATATAGGTGGAGATAATTCCTCCCTCTTCCTCGGATGCCTGGACAATGGCTGCACCAGCCCCGTCCCCAAAAAGAACACAGGTGTTCCTGTCATCCCAGTTGGTAAATTTGGACAATATCTCCACTCCTATAACTAAAACGTTCTTAAATTGTCCTATGTTAACGAAAGCCTTAGCCACGGATAAGCCATAGATGAATCCACTGCAAGCTGCAACCACATCCATTACCCCTGCGGTTTTGTTGCCTAACCTATCCTGAAGAATACAGGCAGTGGAAGGAAGCGTAAAATCCGGAGTGACTGTTCCAACTATTATCAGGTCAAGATCTTCGGGTTTAAGCTTCGCCTCTTCCATTGCTTTCAAGGATGCCTCCAAAGCCAAATCCGAAGCGGCAGTGTTTTCATCTGCTATCCTTCTTTCCTTTATTCCGCTGCGTGCGGTTATCCATTCATCCGAGGTATCCATCATCTTCTCTAACTCGGCATTGGTTAGAACTCTTTTGGGGACAGCCATGCCGGTTCCAACTATCCTTGCATTATAACGATTTGCCATTTTTTCCTTCCAGCTGATAACTGTTTCTTAATTCCTCCTTGATGTGTTCGTTTACTTTTTCATTTACCATCTTGGAGGCCAATTTGACTGCGTTTTTAATGGCTTTGGGGGATGACTTGCCATGACAGATGATACATACGCCATCCACTCCCAAAAGCGGAGCCCCCCCATATTCAGCATAGTTCAAAGATTTTCTCAGACTGCGGAGGGGATATTTCAAAAGAAAGGCGCCGGTCCTGAAAAGTATGCTTCTACGCAGTTCCTCTTTTATCAAGAAATAAAGGAAACTTTCTATGCTTTCAGCGAATTTAAGCATAATATTTCCTACGAAACCATCACACACCACTACGTCGCAAGTGCCTTTGAGTACATCATGTCCTTCCACATTTCCTATAAAATTCAGCTTGCTCTCGCTGAGCAACCTATAAGACACTAAAGTCAATTCGTTTCCCTTGGTGCTTTCCTCTCCGATGGAGAGAAGCCCTAATCTCGGATTCTCCCTTTTTAAGATATAGTTGGTGTAAATTGTTCCCATAACTCCAAATTCATACAAATTACGAGCCTTGCAGTCGGCATTAGCTCCCACATCTAAAACCACCACCGCATCTTTCTCCGAAGGAAAATATGAGGCGATGGCTGGACGGTCAACCCCTTCCAGATGTCCCAGAGTTAGGACTGCTGTAGCCATAACTGCACCGGTATTTCCACCTGACACGAATCCATCTAGTTTACCCTCCTTTTGCATCCCCATACCCACTGCCAGAGAAGAGTCTTTTTTCTTACGCGCCGCTTCAGCTGCCGGCTCATCCATGCTGACCACCTCGGAAGCGTGTACTACCTCAAATGGAGGAACAGAGACGCCCAGTCTTTCCAGCTCTCTCTGGATTTTCCCCTTATCTCCCACCAAGACCACTTGGTAATCAGCTTTCCTGTCGCGACTGGCTAAGAGCGCTCCTTCAACTATACTCGCCGGTGCCTTATCCCCGCCCATCGCATCTAAACCTATTCTCACCTTATCTGCCATTTCTCCGAATCAACTCTTTCCTGGAATGATTATCTCTTTCTCTTTATAATAGCCACAATGAGGACAAACCCTGTGTGACAATTTGGGTTGATGACAATGAGGGCACTCTATCACATTAGGAGAGCCGAGCTTCCAGTGAGTTCTCCTCTTGGCACCACGCGTCTTCGAATGTCTTCTTTTAGGTAACGGCATATCAGTCCCTTTCCTTTTTCAAAGCTTGTTTCAATTTATCCCAGCGGCTGTCATACTCCTCTATGGTGCAGCTGCATGGAGAAGTGTTAAGGTCCGCCCCGCAAATGTCACAAAGCCCTTTGCAGTCCGGACTACATAGAGACTTCAATGGCAAGCTCAAGGCTATGGCTTGTCTTATCCTATCGCTTATGTCAATAAACTTGTCCTGTGGATTTATTACCACTGTATCCTCATTCCCCGGATCAAGCAAAAGTCCGGGTCTTTGTTTCTCTATAAGTAGATTGAATTCAGCCTGGAGAGGATATGAGTAAATTAAAAGGCAACGGACACACTCCAGTTTAACCCTGGTCTCAATTTTAGCCCAGGCCAGAAAACTCTCCCCGCTGGGTGAAACCTCCACTTTGACCTTGAGCGGAGAACCAAACTCCACTCCGTCTGCCCTTAAATCCAGCTCTTCGGCGCTCTCCGTGAACTGAAAATTAACCTTTTCCTGCTTCAGCTTGCTAAGTTCAAGTCTCATAAACCTAAGATATTAAGCACTCCCTTTAGAATTGTCAAGGGAAAATAAGCATATCACCTTTCTTGAGTATCATTTTACAAAGATCATGCTAAAAAAAACAAAAGGGTTGGAGATTAGAGAAATCTTCAACCCTGTCAAAATGAGGATAAAATCTAAAGATTATGGGTAAAGTCCTCTACTCTTTCTCCAAATACCAGGACAAAGGAATTGAGTTATTCCATACTACATCCGCATCGCGAAATACCGATACCAACAAAAAGCTTTCGAGAGTTCCCTTCTCCCGAAAGCTTCTAAAAGTATTAAGTATGTTGAGTGAATCAGCGTTCTATTCGGCTTTTGAACTAGAAGCCTCAGCTCTTTAATATCTTTTCTGCTTCCTCCTTGTCCGCATCCATCACATAAGATATTCCGCTGATCTCTGAAGCTTCCTTAGTCAAAGCCGCAATGTCGTCTCTGGTGATATATTCCAAAGCGAACTTTCGATTGCCAGACATAAGCTGTCTCAATCCTTGGGCTAATCTCTGCATATAGGTATATAAACCCAATGCGCCAGTTGGGACTTTCCTGAAGGTGGCTTCGCCTAATTTCCGTTTTAATTCCGGAGCAGAGACAAAAATTTCCTCTGGCGTATTGCCAAATCTCTCAATAAATACCGGCACCATTCCTTCGTTGATTCTTTTACCAATGGTTTTTCCCACCATGGCGGCGGCGAGGGGTCCTCGTGCCATACCAATCAGCTTGAAATATGGAGCACCTAAGGCTAACCCCTTAAATATTTGATCTTCAAAGGTGAATCCACCCGCGATAGCGATGTCCGGGACATATTCACCCTTCTTGGCCAACTTATTCGCATATTGATACAAAAGAGAATGGAGTTCTACTGAAGGGATTCCCCATTCATTCATCATCCTCCAAGGACTCATCCCGGTTCCACCACCAGCACCATCCACGGTCAGAAGATCAAGTCTGGCTTTGGAGGAGAACTTGATTGCCCTGGCTAAATCTGCTGGTCGGTAAGCTCCGGTCTTAAGGAAAATGTGCTTGGCTCCAGCGTCTCTCAACTCTTTCACTCTCTTCATGAAGCCTTCCTCAGTAACCATTCCAACTCGCGAATGCCTCTCAAACTCCTTGAAACTTCCTTTTTCGAAAGCATCAATATTGGCTGGATCCAGAGGGTCGGGCAAAACCACATATCCTCTCTTTTTCAAAAGCTGTGCTTTCTGAAGGGAACTGATTTTCACCTCTCCACCGATGTCTTTGGCTCCTTGCCCCCATTTGAGCTCCACTACATCCACACCCAACTTAGTGAGCCCATATTCCAAAACCCCTAGGGCGGTATCCTCAATGTTGGCTTGAAGCACGATAGCACCATAGCCATCTTGTTGCCAATCCTTGTACAGCTTCACTCTCCAGGCGAGATCTGGAGCATGTTTCACTTTTCCGTTTTCTATCACTGATTCCACGTCCATCCCACAGACATTTTCTCCAATGGTTAAAGGAATTCCAGCCAGAGCGGCACCGATGGCCAAACCCTCCCAGTTATTCTTGGCGATGTTGGTTGACCCCAGCCCAGGAATAATAAAGGGGAGTCTAAGCTTAATCTTGGGATCGTTTCCGATTTTTCTTTCCAGATTCGCATTGGGGAAAATAGCCACATTGGAATCTTCCGCTATTCCCTTAGCTCCCACGGCAGTTCCCATAATTGTAAAATGAGATAGATCCACCGGATAGTTCTTTTCGGAAGCAGCAGTGATGATGCCAAACGGCTGAGGATAGATCACCTCTGCTCCGCGGTAGGCGGATTTACCGATTTCACACATTCCGATACAGCCATCCACGCAGGTGACGCACATCCCGCTGAAATGACTGACGGATTCCTCAGTTCGGTTCTTAGTCAATGTGGCGGCAGTGGCATTAAGTCTGGTTAGCGACATAACCTTTCACTCCTTTTATTTGATATTTATTTGTTTGCGAATTGACATATCATTAATGAAACACTCATCGAATTATTTCTTAACCTCTTCCTTTAAGCATTGACAGCAGGGGTCTAAGTAACACAAGGCATCTTCGTGTTCTTCTAGACAGACCGGGGAAACATTCAAACACGAGCCACAAACCACTCCCGGAGCATCAGGTCCCTGACAACGAAGTTGACAAGCTGGACAAATATACATGCATCCTCCACACAGACGACAATCCTCGGAACGAATGTCAAAAGGTGTGGTTATCTTGCGCAACTCACCACGATTGACAAAGCCTATGGCTTTCCCTTGCATCTGCTCGGTGCACATCCTTACACACAACCCACACAAAATGCAATCATCATGCCTAACTTTAAATCGGGTCCTTTGAACTTCCATCGAAGCCGCTAAATCCTGGATGGTTCGTGAATCCGGACAGGTAGCCAATAGTAGCTCCACCACCATTTTTCGAGCTTGTTCCACCCTTTTGGAATGGGTTCTGACTACTAACCCCTCCTCTGCCGGATAGGTGCAGGATGAAACTAACTTAGAGGTTGGACCTTCTCCTATCTCCACCACACAAAGTCGACAAGCTCCATAAGGGGACAACCCTTCATGATAGCACAGGGTTGGTATAGGAAGCCCATAGAACCGGGCAGTTTCAAGTAAGGTCCATCCCTCCTCTGCCTGAACTTCTACTCCATTCAGTTTTAAGCTCAACATATCTTTTCCTTTTATTCTTAAGAGTTGCAGCTACTCAATTTCTTCTGATTCTAACTCACATCGCAAGCAACGCTTGGCTTCTTTTATTGCCATCTTTTCGTCAAAACCTAATTCAACCTCTTGAAAGCTTTTGTGTCTTTGCTTCACAGATAGAGCGGGCATTTCTGGTCGTTTCAACTCAGCCAACTCCTGTTCGGTCAATTCCAAAGCTTCAACCAAGATTGATGGTTTCGTCACCTCATATACCCTGGTCAAGCTTTCTCCTCTCAAATACTTATCAATCGATTCAGATGCGACTTTGCCTGCTGCCATAGCCTCCACCACCGTATTGGCACCAGATACCACATCCCCTCCCGCGAATACCCCTTCTTTATTAGTGGTTAAGGTTTCCGGATCAACCACGATGGTTCCACTCTTGGAAATACCCACACCGGAGTTTTCGGTCAGAAAGGAAATGTCCGGTTGTTCCCCAATGGCCAAAATCAAAGTATCCAATTCGATTTTAAACTCAGATCCGGGAATGGGAACGGGTCTTCTGCGCCCGCTTTCATCCGGTTCTCCCATCTTCATACGGATGCATTCAATGCCAACCAATTTACCGTTCTCTCTTAAAACTTTCACCGGGGCGGTCAATAATTGGATGTCTATCCCCTCTTCTAAAGCATCCTCAACCTCTTTTTTACCTCCTCTTTCTTTGAAAGCGGGCATCTCGGTTTTGGTTCGTCGATAGATGATGGTTACTCTCTCACAGCCGGAAAACCGATTCGCCACTCTCGCAGAATCGACCGCAGCATTTCCACCACCGATGATCCCTACTCTTTTTCCGATTTTGACCTCTTTCCCCAAATTGACTGCAACCAGGAATTTCATTGATTCCAAAACCCCTTCCCCTTCTTCCCCCGGAATTCCTAATTTCCAACTCTTATGAGCACCGGTGGCGATGAATACCGCCTTATACCCTTTCTTGAAAAGCTCATCCAAGGAGAAATCCTTGCCCAATGTTTGATTGGTTTTTATGATTACACCCGCAGTTTTAATGGCTTCGATGTCGGCGTTGAGAATTTTCCTGGGGAGCCGGTGCTCTGGAATACCCAACGCCAACATACCTCCTGCTACCGGTGCTTCCTCATAAATCGTAACCTCATATCCCTTTTGAGCCAAATAAAACCCACAGGTCAAACCAGCCGGTCCAGAGCCTATTATGGCAACTTTCTCTTCTCTGGTTTTTTGGAACTTATTCTTCGGTTTTATCCCGTTGGCCAGACCATAATCGATGGCAAATCTTTTCAGAGCGCGGATGGAGATGGGCTCGCCGGATTCTCCTGCTCGGCACTTGGATTCACAGGGATGATGACACACCCTGGCACAGACCGAAGGCAGAGGATTATCCTTTCTGATGATGTCTATTGCCTTTGCAAATTCGCCTCGGGCTATTAAAGCTATATATACGCATCCCTGTTGGTTGATGGGACAAGTGTGTTGGCAGGGAGATGAGATGATTTTCTTACAAACCACTGCCGGACATCTCTTGTATTTGACATGGGCTTCGTATTCATCTCGGAAGTATTTCAAAGTGCTTAAGACCGGGTTAGGTGAGGTTTGTCCCAGACCACACATAGTGCTATCCTTAACCGCCTTTGCTAGTTCTTCTAGAAGGTGAATATCTGCCATCGTGCCTTTCCCATCAGTTATATCCGTCACGATCTCTAGCATTCTTATGATCCCCTCCCGACAGGTGAAACATTTGCCACATGATTCATCTTTCAGGAAGTTGAGGAAATATTTGGCTACATCCACCATGCAGGTATCTTCGTCCATTACCACCATCCCACCAGAGCCCATCATGGAACCTACCCCGGTGAGCTTTTCATAGTCCACTGGCAGATCCAAAAGCTTGGCAGGCATACAGCCACCGGAGGGACCGCCAGTTTGAACCGCCTTGAATTTTCTGCCCCCGGGGATTCCACCCCCTATATCTTCAATAATCTCCCTAAGGGTAATGCCCATTGGAACTTCGACCAACCCAGTATTATTTATCTTACCCACCAGAGAAAATATCTTGGTACCTTTGCTCTTTTCCGTGCCGATCTTGGAATACCACTCTGCACCGCGGTCAATAATCAGGGGGACATTTGCCCAGGTTTCTACGTTGTTTATGTTGGTCGGTTTTCCCCACAATCCTTTTTGCACCGGATAAGGAGGTCTCTGTTTAGGCTCACCTAATCTCCCCTCGATAGAAGCAATAAGGGCGGTTTCTTCCCCACACACAAAAGCGCCCGCGCCTCTTACAATCTTCAGATCAAAATCAAAACCTGAGTCTAATATATCCTCACCTAAAAGCCCATATTCTTTTGCTTGATTTATGGCTATGCCCACATTCTTAACCGCCAATGGGTATTCATTTCTGACGTAGATATACCCTTCTTTGGCTCCGATGGCAAAAGCTCCAATCAACATCCCTTCCATAACAGAATGCGGGTTCCCCTCCAAAAGGCTTCGATCCATATAGGCCCCGGGGTCTCCTTCATCCGCATTGCATATTATGTATTTTATCTGACCTTTGGCTTTTTTGCACAATTCCCATTTGAGTCCAGTGGGAAAACCTCCTCCCCCCCTTCCCCTCAAACCAGATTTTTTCACCTCAAAAATCACCTGCTCTGATGTCATACCAGACAAAATCTTACGAAGACCAGAATAGCCACCCACAGCCAAGTAATCCTCAATTTTAGTAGGATCAACAAACCTATTGTTTCCCATTACTAACCGATTCTGCTTACGGTAAAATGGGAACTCTTCTTCATGGATGAACTTCTGCTGGGTCACCGGATCTGAATATAGCAGCCGATCTATTACTTTGTGGTTGATTATCGTTTCGGAGATTATCTGGTCGGCATCTTCCGGCTTCACTTTTTGATATAGAATCCCTTCAGGATAAACCAGAACCGTGGGCTCCACCTCGCAGAATCCATGACAGCCAGTCACCCGTATAGCCACCTTGTCTTTGAAGCCGTTTGATCGGATCTTCTGCTCAAACGCTTCCACCACCTTGGCTGAGCCTCGGGCTTGGCCGCAGGTACCGGATGAAATAATAATACACGGTTTATCCGTAGGTTTTTGTTTACTCAACCCTTCTTTTAATTCGTCTAAATCTTTTATGTTTTTTAGTTTTCTCATCTTTTAAACCTTTTGCATCTGTTTGGTTTCCTTATCCAAATGTTAATTTCCTTTGCATCTTAAATGGTATCAGTCGCGTCCACTGTGAAAAATGAGACCTTTCTGCATTTACCTGAATTGCGTTACACTTTCCTTCGGGATACTTTATCGGGATTTATATTTTTCCAGAATAGAATTCGCTTTAGCTGTGGTGGTCTGACCGTTGTATTCGCCATCCACCACCATCACTGGTCCAATGGCACAACAACCCAGACAATTCACCGTCTCCAGGGTAAACATTTTATCTTCAGTGGTCTCTCCCCTTTTTACATTCAATTTCTTTTGGACTTCTGCTAATATCCTTTTCGCCCCTCTTACGTGACAGGCAGTTCCCGTGCAGACCGTAACCAGATGCTTTCCTCTGGGCTTAAGGCTGAAAGCTTTATAAAACGTGGCAATCCCATAGACCAATATCAGGGGAATGCCCAATTTTTCAGCTATCCCTTTCAAAGCATCTGGGGGAAGATAATTATACTCCGCCTGAACATCCTGCAATATAGCAATCAAAGCGCCGCCTTCACCCTTATATCTGTCAACGATAGCTTCCACTTTGGTCAAATCTGAATCCTCTACCTTATATCTGTCAACGATGGCCTCCACTTTGGTCAAATTTGCATCCATAATTTATCTCTCCTTAGAAAAGTTGTGAATTGATATGCGCAAGATCGGAAGACCTTGTGAAATTTTGAACGAATATAACATAAATTGTCCTTGTTGATGGCATGATGAAAACGAGTTCCGTCTTAGAAAGGCCCGAGTATATGATTGTGCTGAACTCAATATCCAGTAAATATCTCAATTTGTCCCTCATCCATCCTGACCGGAAAATTGACTACTATATCGTTGATGGTTTTAGCCAAGACATGACGAATGTTCAGTTGCTCCTTTCTACTTCTCTTTCGTTGCTTTAACTTATATTATACGCCTATGTTTTATTGATATTCCTCACAATGCCAAACGCCGCCTTCAGATTCAGGAAGCTTGCAGGT
>DASWLN010000159.1:0-2206 GCA_036396115.1 Candidatus Zixiibacteriota bacterium | reverse complement strand
GGTCCTTTCATGTTTGATAGCTGGCAGAGAGATAACTATCTAAGAGTAAAGAAAAATCCAAATTACTGGCAAAAAGGCCAGCCTTATCTGGATGGGATAGAGTTCCGTAATGTTTCGGATGTAACTATCAGCATCATGTCTTTTAAGGCTAAAGAAACCAATTGCGTGTTGACGATTGATCCGATAGATGCCGTTAACTTAAAGAAAGAAGGCTATCAGATTGTAGTTCCCCCAATGCATTTAATTCACAGCTTATGTCCGGATGGGGCCAATCCGAATTCTCCCTTTGCCAATCTCAAGGTCCGTCAAGCACTGGAATACGCCATCGATAAAAAAGGTATGGCAGAAGGCATCGGAATGGGTTACTTTGAGCCGGTGACTCAATTTGCTGCAAAATCTGACGGTTGGTATGACCCCAATATACCGGCTCGAGAATATAATGTCCAAAAAGCCAAGCAGTTGCTGGCAGAGGCTGGCTATCCTAACGGCGTCAAAACCAAATTGGTCTCAGATGTCAGAGTACGCTCGGATACATTGGTAGCAGTACAGACTTATCTGAAAGAAGCTGGATTTGATTGCACCCTGGATAAAGCAGACGCTGCCAGATCTATGGAATTAACTGTAAAAGGCTGGGAAGGCATCCTTATGCCGGGTTTCCCCACCGCAGTAAACACAGCAGCATTAACGGCCCGCTTCTACACTCCTAACTATCCCAGCATGTATCGCCCCGCCGGATGGAATCAAAAATGGGAAGCCATGTTATCCCAAATAGATGATAAGGAACGTATAAAACAGTTAAAAGAATTAGTTAGAATAATGTTTGATGAGGTCATGATAATCCCCTACCAGAGTGATTCTTCCCGTGCTGTCCTGGATGGGACTGTAGTAGGTTTTGCCGAAACATATCAAATTAATAATAATGCCGATTATTGGGAACCAGGAATAGTTTACCTGACTAAATAATCCAGATACCCTAAAACTAACCCAGGTCGATAGTGGCTGTGATTTTTTTCGATTTACAAGGAGAAATCAGCATGGAGAAAGGATCAATCAGAACAATTCCTGAACCCAATAAAGAAGTTAAGGTATTCCGGGAATGCGATGTTGTCGTAGTGGGGGGTGGCCCTGGTGGTATCGGTGCAGCCATAGCCGCAGCCCGAAACGGTGCAGACACTGTTCTTATCGAAAGATACGGATATGTGGGAGGAATGGGTACTGGTGGTCTTGTCACAATAATCCCTTGTTTGTCTGATTTTTCAGGTCAAATGCGAATCGCCGGTCTCAATCAAGAATGGATTGAAAGACTGAAAAATAGAGAAGCCGTAACCTATCCACCCCCAGAGATTTGGGGCACTGATGACAAGGGACATGTTAGTTATTGGAATGAAAGGGCATTCTTCTTTGTGCGTGAAAATAGGGTGGTCTATGCAGCCTTCATTGACGCTGAAATTTCAAAATGTGTTCTGGCGGACATGCTAAATGAGGCCAAAGTCAAAACTTGTTTTCATTCCTGGGGCACGATGCCCATTATGAATGGAGACAAGGCAGTGGGCGTAATTTTTGAGAGCAAATCAGGCCGGCAAGCTGTTTTAGCCAAAGTAGTCATTGATTCCACCGGTGACGGAGATTTACTGCCTTTTACCAAAGCTAAATTTGATGTTGATATTGATCCTAATATAAGAATCGCCAATTTGTCCTTATGTTTTTGGGTGGATGGCGTTGATTATGTGAAAGTGGCAGATTTCAAAAATCAAGATCCCGAACGATGGGTCGATTTAATAAACAATCTTAGGAAACAAGGTGGATCGGGTTTCTTCAGAAGTAATTTGAAGAATCAAGAAAATATCCTATGGTTCCATCCACGTTATGCTTGTTCCAGCCAGATAGATGTTGAGGAACTCACCCGTGTCGAATTCCTAGGCCGTCAAAAAATGTTATTAATGCATGATTACTTTAAGAAAAATGTCCCGGGCTTTGAAAATAGCTTTATTGTATTAAGTGCTCCACAATTGGGTACCAGAGCTTCTCGAAGAGTTCACGGTGATTACATGCTCACTGCTAAGGACTTAGCCTCCGATCAAATTTTCGATGATACCATTGCCACATTTCCGGACCTGGATAGAGGAGAGGAATCTATCAAACATCCGTTGACCTATATTCCGTATCGTTCTTTACTTCCAAAGGGTGTGGAAAACATGCTGGTTGC
>DASWLN010000158.1:0-1937 GCA_036396115.1 Candidatus Zixiibacteriota bacterium | reverse complement strand
CTCATCCGCAATTCTCAAATACAAATCCATATCCAGACTATGGTGATGGGTCTTAAATGGTCGGGCTAAAGCACCACCGTAAATCGGCTGCAAGATAGGAGTTTCAACTTCAATAAATCCCAGTCCATCCAAATATCTTCTCAACGCAGTGATTAGCATAGTCCTTTTAATGAAGACCTCTTTGACTTGCGGGTTGACGAAAAGGTCAACGTATCTTTGTCTATATCTTAATTCCTTATCCTGCAAGCCATGCCATTTTTCTGGAAGGGTATGAAGGGACTTGGATAACAATACCAAACTCTTTGCTTTAACGGTTATTTCACCGGTTTTGGTTTTAAAGGGCTTACCTTCTATTCCCACGAAATCACCCAGATCCAACAGATCTAAAAACTCGTAATTTTCCCTTCCAACCTCATCCTCTTTAACATAAACTTGAATTTTTCCCTCTCCATCCAAAATATGGAAAAATGTGCTTTTGCCATGAGAACGGAAAGAAATGATTCTGCCAGCTATTTTCGTTTCTTTTCCTTCCAGATTCTCAAAATCATCCAAAATCTGCTTGGAAAGGTGGGTGCGCTCGAATCTATAAGGATAAGGATTTATCTTCTTATCTATTATCTTTCTTAGCTTTTCCCGGCGTTGTTGCATCAATTCATTTAGCTCTTCCACTTTTTTACTCTCCTGAAATTAGCAATTCCCCATTTTTTTGAATATAAGTAAAACCCAAGTTCATGTCAAGCGAACTTTAAGAAAGCTAATCAGAGTCAGTAGATCAGAAGTTGCCCTGAATTGGAGAAGGGAAGGAATATTGAGGCTATAGATCCCAGCACGACTCGAAAGATTTCTATCTCTTAAGTTGTAGTAATCCCAAAGAGTTTACCTCTTGTCTTGTTTGTCTGGTCGTCCTCACAGTTGTCTTGCTCATCTTGGTGATAAAGACTAAGATAAGTAAAGAGCCACCCAAAATCAGGTGGCTCTTTATCAAACCGGACTGTTGTGACCTGACCTATTTCAAAAGCAGCATCTTCTTCGACTGAACAAACCCTTCCGTTTCTATCCTGTAGAAGTAGATTCCACTTGAGACAATCTCTGCTCTGTCGTTCTTTCCATCCCAGATTACCCTCTTATGACCAGCAGGCTGCTCTTCATCATTCACCAACCTTTTTACTCTTTGTCCAATAACATTGTAGATAGCTATCTTCACTTCACTTGCTCTGGGCAGAGAGTATTCAATCGCTGTCTGGGAATTGAAGGGGTTAGGATAGTTTTGTGCTAAGGCGAATTGGGATGGAAGGTTCATCTTTTTGTCGTCATCTTCTACTCCAATATATTGATTCAAATCTGCTAAGGCTTGATGCAGAAGTTGCGTAGCTTGGTCTTCTTTGATGAAGTATAAAGGAAAGTCAAAATAGACCAGCTTGTAAGTATCTCCCAAATATCTTAAAGCCACTGGCTTTCCTTCTTGTTGGGAAGTATCATAAGCTGAGTTAAAGGTATAAATAACCTCAGCTGAATCATCCGGCATAAACCAGCCAATGAGAGGGAGTTTGCCACCCAAGGGAATACCATCGAGAAAAGGAGGGTAGATTGACCCTTCAACCCTAATGCTATCAGTCTGTAATTCCGGATATTCGGGTATTTGACTGAAAGCCCCAATGAACTCCTCGTTTCTACTATCCCACAATGGAATAAAGACTTGATTGATGTGCAGATTCTGCCGAATAAAACTCTGAAGTTCAGAAGAATCTCTCAGACACTCTGTCCCAGGGCCGATATAACCACATTTCCCATTTTCATCTGTTAGGTTTCTCCTTCCTTCTATAATAACCTTGCCCCCTGCTTTTAAATACCAATCTAAAACCGAGTAAGTATTGTTGTAACTATGGCCTAAAGGACAATTATCAAGTAATTCCTCAGAATGTATAATAGCAACCTGG
>DASWLN010000157.1:0-6988 GCA_036396115.1 Candidatus Zixiibacteriota bacterium | reverse complement strand
TTATCCTCATCACGGGATTCGGGAATAAAGTTGTCAAAAATGCCCCAAGAAGAATGGGGCATTTTTGTTTTCAGATTCTCAGACTATACATTAAAGACTTACTTAGCAGACTTACGCTCACTCTAACTTAGTCACAGTAATCCCCCAATGATAAGGATCTCTCGGTTGGGCTGCGTTCCAATTATTGAAAGAATGTGAATCGTCGGTAGTGAAATCACATCTATAACTTCCCTTATCCAAAATGATATTATCATTGTAGACTCTGTTCTTCTTCGCTCCGCCCGCCCAGCTTGTATTCTGGTAAGTCATCTGCCAAACGGTCTTGCCTGAGCTTGCGTCCTTAATCCAGCCGTAGTCATACATCTCGTCCCTGTCACCCTCACCGATAGCATAAATATGAAGCTTTGTGGGCTGGTACAACTCAAAAGTCTGGCTGACCCTTTGGTCATCTCCCAAGCCAACCAATTCCACTAAGACATTTGGCTTTTTCTTTTCCTTGTCATATATCTCGACTTTACTGACATCAAAATCCTTCCCGTATCCGCTTATGGTGATTCCCCAGTTTTGCGGATCGTATGGCGGAGAAGAATTCCAATCGTCAAAAGAATGGGAATCATCGGTTATATAGTAGACTTTATAATCCCCTTTGTTTAACTTAACAATGCCATCGAATTTCCGATTCTTTCTTGCCCCTCCGGCATATTCGGTGTTGTCCAGAGTCATCTCCCAAACCATCTCTTTGGTGTTAGCATCTTCGATCCAGGCGTAATCCACCATCTGGCTGTCAGAATAACTTGCCTCTCCTAAAGCATAAATATATAAGCTCATTGGCTTTTTCAGGGAGAAATAAGCATTCCTCACCTGGTCGTCGCCAACCCGAACAATCTGAATTATCGGTTTCTCCAGAGCAACTTCGTCTTTTCTGTGAAAGTATCTCGCCAGTTCCTGACCCTTAGCTGAAATAGCTATACCCCAGTCCTGGGGATTGTAGGGCGGATTAACATTCCATCCTTCAAAGGAGTGAGAATCGTCTGTCACGAAATAAAGAATATATTCCCCGGCCGGAAGGTGGATTGTACTATCGAAGACTCTATTCTTTCTGCCTCCGCCAGCTCTGGCGGTATTAGCTCGGTCCATTTCCCAAACTTTCTTTCTAGTCCGGGCATCGATTATCCAAGCGTAATCAACCATTCTATCGTCAGTATAGGAATACTCTCCTAAAGCATAGATATCCAAGTCCATATCTTTATCCAGGACAAAACCAACTTTTTCATACCGAAAATCGCCGAGTTTGTTTAGTTTAACGAGATATGGTTTCTCCTTGGCTTTCTCTTTGTGCGAATTCCCCGAATTCTGGGTCTTGAGATGCATCTTGAGACTGGGGACATATCCTTTGTCATCCGTAGTGAGAACTAATTTCAAATCCTTTAAATCTTCTCCTAAATCTTCGCCTAGCTCAAGCTTGGTGCCGTCGATGACATCTCTTATGAAGTCCCAAAACTCATCCCAGCTATTGACCTGCATTTGATAATCTCCGGTGGAAAAGATGCGACCCACATAATAATAAGCGCGATAATTTCCAGGTGGAAGCTGGATGTCTCCTTCATATTCTCTCAATCTTTTACTTCTCTCGTAGCGGTAAGTTGAGCTTTTCTTCATCTCCCAGACTAACTGGTGATTATCGTCATTTATTATCCAGGCGTAAGCATACATATCCTGACTGGAGCGTTGAGCTGCACCAACTGCCACTATATCAATTTTAGTATCTTTGCTTAGACTGAAATCTAGGGACCTGAACTCATCTTTGTCCAGATCTTCCATACGCAGTATAACAGCCTGGTCTGCTTTGGCTTCAAATGGAAAACTGGCAGAGAAAAAGAGGGTGAGCAGAGCAAGAAACAAAATGAGTAAGGTTATTCTGTTTGAGTTCATTTTTCCTCCTTGTTAAAGGCAGATTTACCCATTTTATATACGTCAACTGGATAGGATGGTTTCAGAAAAAATTGGAGGGTGGGATGGGCTTCCGTCCCTACAAATATGAGAAAGAAGATTTTACGTTGCTCGATTCATCGAACTTTTTTCTGTGCCTACCAAAATAATATAGCTGATATTCACCAATCTCGCCTGTCTTTCTCAAACCTCTCCTTAAAAAGGAGAGGGAGGGGGCGAGGATGTTTTTTGTTTGTCATTCCCGCGAAAGCGGGAATCCATTGGTTTTTTTAATCAAAACTGGATTCCGCATCAAGTGCGGAATGACAGGCGGGTATTTTGAAGGCGACCCATTTGGGTCGCTTGCGACTTTATAGCGTAGGGGCGGACATTTATGTCCGCCCGAAAAACAGGGCGGGTCTAAAGACCCGCCCCTACACAAAAGCTGATAATCTAAACTATCTTCTCAACCTAAAACTCGGTTTTTCCGGTGAATTTGAAATTCTTAATCAGCATAGCTGGCGTCACAGTGCAACCCACATCCCCCCACCAGACATTTACTATCTTTCTCTCTTTGGAAAGTGCAACCACATTGGAAAATGCCTTGGTCATGCTTTCGGTGAAACGTAAATTCTTAATCCCGTGCTTTACCTTTCCATTTTCTATCCAGAACGTTCCATCCCGGGTCATTCCGGTCATCAGGGCAACCCTGGTATCTAAATAACCGTTGATGTAATGAAAGCGCGTTATCAGGATTCCCTTCTCCGTTGACTGTATCATCTTCTCCAGAGACGAATTGCCACCTTGAATGAAAACGTTTAAAGCGAAACCACCTTCACTTGAATCCGGAGTTAAGGAATGTCCAGTTGACTTGGTTTTGCCTTGATTGGCATCGATGGTATTAAAGACCACTTCTTTAGCAATTCCTTTTTCTACAAAGGTAACCTTTCTTTTGGGCACACCTTCGAAATCGAAAGGAAAGGCAATACCTGAAGGGTCATTCCCGTCATCGTAGATAGTGATATTCTCCCCCATCATCTTTTTGCCCACATTCCCAGCAATGAAGCTTGTTCCTTCCAAAAAGGGCTTTGAGCCAAAAGCGATATATCCTAACCACTCCATCAGACAGCCAACTGCAACCGGCTCTAAGATTACGGTATACTCCCCAGGCTCAACTTCTTTTGGGTTTCTGCTATCCAGACATTTCTTGATAGCTGCTTCAGCCAAGTCATCCACATCTATCTCGTCAACGTCACGCGACAGGGCATCACTGTATCCGGAGCTGGTGTCTGACATAGCGATGATGTTAATGGCGGATGAGGTTAAACCTTGATAACAAACTACCCCTCTGGAGTTGGCTACCCCTATTTCTACCTCTCCAGTGGTAAAGGAGCCAGCAACATCAAGTTTATACGGTCTTGCCATCTCGAAAATCTTCTGAACTCTTTCAGCTCTTTCCAAAGGAGAGAATTTGGCTGTTTCTTCTATATAGGTATCTATTTTCCTGTAATCTGCCTTAGGTGGAAGCGAATCAAAATAGGGATTATCCTTTTGATTCTTGGCAATCTCCAAAGCGCTCGCCAAAGCTTTTTTCAGGTTATTCTCGTCAAGAGAGTTTGTTGAAGCGACTCCGATTTTTTTGCCCAGAGCCGTTCTGAAATAAACCTTGCTGTTGAGTTCCGAAACATTCTGATGAATGGTCGAATTGGCATAGCGAGTTAGCCCACTCTCGCCTCCGATATAAACCGCTTCAGTATGGTCTGCTTTAGACTGCTTCACCATCTTATCTAAGGTGGATAATATCTTATCTTTTCCCTTCATTTTGACACTCCCACTTTAACGTTTTTGAACCTAGCTGGTGCTGTTCCGTGAGCTACATGCATGACCTGCATCGGCTCTCCCTTTCCGCAGTTGGGCACTCCCCATACATGCCAGTGATTCTTATTGCAAACCGCATCGCAGGAATTCCAGAATTGGGGAGTTATTCCGGTATAAACCGGGTTTTTATATATTTTGCCCAATTTGCCGTTTTTTATCTCCCAGGCTATCTCTAAACCAAACTGGAAATTCAAGCGCTTATCATCAATGCTCCAGCTTTTGTTTATGTCCAAAAACAACCCCTTCTTGGTATCAGCGATGAGGTCCTCCAATTTCCATTCTCCCGGTTCAAGGTTGATGTTGGTCATACGAATCAAGGGGATGCGATTCCATCCTTCTGCTCTCATCGTTCCGTTGCTGGTTTGATTTAAAACCACAGCTGTCTCGCGGGAGGTTTGGTATCCTACAAAAAGTCCATTCTTTATCAGATATGACTTTTGGGCTTTTACGCCTTCGTCGTCATACCCGAAACTCCCCAAACCCCCTTCAAGTGTAGCATCTGCCACGATGCTTACCTTGTCCGACCCGTATTTCAATTTATTTAACTTATCTAAAGTCATGAAGCTTCCCCCAGCCAGACTTATCTCTGTTCCTAGAACCCGATCTAATTCAGTCGGATGGCCACACGACTCATGCACCTGAAGCGCCATCTGATTTCCAGCTATGATAATATCAGTGATTGTATCAGGACAACTCTCCGCTCCCAGAAGGGCAATCGCTTCCACTCTCACCCTTTCCGCATTATCCACCAGCTTCAGGCTTTCAATAAATTCGTATCCGCGCATAGCATAGTCGCCCCCAAATGAATTTGGATAAGAACGCTTTTGCACATCTTTTCCATCGGCTGCCATGGCGGTCATGCCAGCACCGCATTCCACTATGTTCTGCTCTATGAAAGCTCCTTCGGTCGAAGCGAAGAACTTACGGGTGCGAACGCTGTTCATTCCGGTTTCTGCTACCTTAATCCTCTTGTCCTTCATCAGTATCTCACTGCATTTGACCAGAAGCTCAATCTTCTTGTCCAAGGAAACAGACATCGGGTCAGTCTTGAACTTGGAGGAGAATTTGTCCTTATACGGCTCTACTTCTGATAGCTTTACGTCCTCCTTTTTGGTTATGGCGCTGGCTTTGGCGATCTCCACTGCTTTCTCAGCTATTCTTTTCATCTCCTCTTCGTTTATCACCGAGGAAGAGGCAAATCCCCAGGCACCGTTGGCTATCACCCGAATTCCGAACCCTTGGTCTTCGCTTCGGGAAATAGTTTCAACGTTTTTGTTCTTAACCTTAATATCCTCTTGCTCCTTCTTGATTTGCCTGAGATCAGCGTAATCCACTCCCTTCTTTTTCAAATACTCTATGGTCTGTTTAATCAGCTCTTCCAAAAGCTCCTCCTTGATTATTGTTTTCAGTATAAGGTTTTTAATTTAGACCCAAAACAAATAAATGTCAAGCAAATTTTCGGCTACTGCTTTACCAGTGAGAAGACGACCCGCGTGCAGTGACTTGAACCCCGAATTGAAGCACTGGTGGCAGACTAAAACTAATTTGACGCGTGGGGGGTGGGTCTCAAAACTCACAACTCGCAACTCAACCCTGTACCAGAACGGTACAGGGCAAAACTATCTTACTAGCGCTACGGGGAGTCGAACCCCGGTCTGATGGCTGAGAACCACCTGAACGAATCCGACATATTTTGTATAGTTTTCTGGAGTGGAGTCATTACCGAAACCTCTCTTACCGCTTCCTCCAGCTCCATGCCTTTAAGGTCAACTGAGAGGAGGTTATCTTTGTACTCGATTCTTTGGGCATATGCAGGCACAATGACCTGTTTTGCTCTTATCTTGATTATGTCTCCGGTTCTCTCATACTCTAAGTTGTTCTGACGGATAATGAATCTGAGTATATCATTCAAAGGGACTTTCTCAAAATAGACTGTGGTCTTGCCAGCGATTGACGGGTCAAGCCAAAGGTTTAGCTTATATGCTTTGGCTAAGGAGTTTAAGATATCCCTGATCTCAACATCCTTGAAATCTAACAAGGGAACAATGATAGTGGTATCAGCTAAAATTGGTTCGGGAGATGGTTCTTGTATGGTGTCTGGGGGGACAGACGAGGTGTCAGGTAGTTTGGCTTCTTCTGATGATTTCAGCTGTCCTTGGTCCTGCACTTTAAGCTCATCTGCTCTTGAAGAAAGGAAGGAGAAGAGAACAAGCGTAATGCCTATGCTCAAGAGAAGGGGCTTATTTATGTGATTCCCGATCATTTCTCAGTCTCTGTTCAACAATTATCTCTTTCTGCCAATTCTCAAAACGCCTTAAGGGTAGAAATTAAGGGGTTCTTTTCAGAGTACACGCACATCACTCGGTTCATGAGTCTTTTCAAAAAGGATACCAACACCTAGTTGCAGACAGATCCACTATTCGTTTGACATCCTCTTTCCTATACATTAATTTTTTTCTATCCTTGCTAAGAAATATGTCTTCCTTATTATCCTGATACCACCTTTTCCATTTTTCTAAGTCTTTTGCCAGAAAACTTGAATTTTCTTCTGAGAGCTTTTCTTCTGTTATCCCATAAGTCATGCTTGTTTGAATACCAGTTACATTTTCCAGAAACGATATTGATTCTTTCACTTCACATAAATAGTCACTTCCTTTATTCATAGTGACTACAATGTTTTGTGGAGTTGTCAGATAACCCTCTACACACCCCAAGCTCGCCTCGAAGATTCCCTCAATCAATATGGTATGCGAATAGCGGTCTCCGTGTCTATAATACTTAGAACACCCCAGAAGCAATATAAAAATCGAGAAGAAGATTAATACTCTACCCATAGTTCTATCTCCTTTTTATTTTTCGGTTTGGGTTGTTGAAGAACTCCTTTCAATTACGTCAACGCTAATGATATTGCTAGCCTCTGGGATGCAAAGGTTTATGTATACATCATAAAGTTTACCACCTTGCTCATATATCAGTCGACGGTAGGCCTTCATGCTATAGACAGTGCCGTATCTCGTGGTAGTACTTATTACTGGTCTCTCATATGGCCACCGCGACAACCTTACGCTATTATTTACAATATTCTCAGCTTCTGTTATAGCACGTTCGTGAGCGTCGTACTCGCCTAACCTATTATTTTTTCTTTGCCTCCAGTAGTTTTCCCAAAGCTCGTGAATTAAGG
>DASWLN010000156.1:0-3207 GCA_036396115.1 Candidatus Zixiibacteriota bacterium | reverse complement strand
GACAAATCAGCAAGTTTTGAAAGCCGATCTTGAGAAATGCCTTTTTCTTGCCTAAATTTCCTTACATTCTTTCCTATCGCATTCTTTGAATTATTGTTTGACACAGCGGACATCTTAATATGCTATTATAATGTGTATATTATTTTGGTTACGTTTGATTTTAACTATTATAATGGTAATTCAAATCGCAGAAAGAGTCAAGGAAAATATAGACTCGAGTCTTGCCTAAGTCTATTCATACAACTCAAGGATGAGCTGGTTAACTCTTCTTCTCAAGATAAGCTTCTTGAAAGGAAAAAGCGATTTTCTCTCCCATTCGTATTTGAGCTTCCGGGTTTGCTCCTTTGACACTATCCTGCCTCTTTTGGACAAAACTTCCAATATGCGAATCTGGCAATGTGGATGTTTTCGTAGTCTCTTATCTTGCGTCAAGGCTTGAAACAAAAATCTATCCCCATCTTCAAACTTGAGATTAGCTATAACACAAATCAACTCTTCGAGATTTTTATCCTCCTCAAAATAAATAGCCTTGAGCCACTCCAGGTCACGAGATGAAACTTTATTCTTCAACGAACGAATAGCTTCCAATCTCACCTGCACTTCCAGGTCAACTGCCAGACCACGCAGTAAAATTAGGGCTTCGGGGTTATAAGAACCTTTAAGCCCGGAAGCAATTTTTAACCTCACTTCCGCGTCTCTGAACTGGCACAGCTTTCTTAGCAGTTCAATCCCCTCCTTTTTCTTGGCTCTGCTCAAAACCTCAATTATTTCAAAAATTCTCACCCTATTTTTAGGACCAATCCTTTCCTTCTCGAGCTCACTTGCGATTTCCTCGTCAGCCAAGAGTTGCGAAACGAAAGTTTTCCCTCCGTTTTCCATCTCAGCCAAAATCCCAAGCGACATCACCCTTCTGGCAGGATGAGGATGATTTATCATTCGACTCAATCTTTCTGCCGCTTCCTTGGTGTTGATGCATTTCAAACACTCTCCAATTTCGAACAGCTCACCTCCATCGGACTTATTCATATCGCCTATCAGCTTGTTGACAACTTCAGTGCCTGTCAACCTGACCAGAGCTTTTCGGAAAACCTCTTGTTTATAGGGTGAAGCTTCCTCTTTGGTTTTTCCTTTCAGGAAATCCAATATCAGTCTGAAGTCTGAATAGAGTTGATGGATAAGCGAAGTTTCTGCCACAAAACAGAGGGCATCCAATATCTCGAAGGTCTGTTTTTGTTCATCCCAAACTTCAATTAAACTACCATTCAGATAACTGACCAACGTCTGGTCAGTCATGAGCATTGGTGTGGCGGATTTGACTAAACTCAAGGATTTACTTCTGGTGGTGATGCTCTTGCTGGTTAGTTGTTCAATCAAACCGTCCAGTATCAATCTGAGTTTGCTATACTCTCCTGCCTTCAATAGGTCAGAAACAAATGACAGAAAATCATCTTCCGATTCTATGATTATTTGGTCTTTCAATAAATATTCATTCGATTTTCCCGGAGGGTAAGAGCAATATGTTTCAAAATAGGTTGCATAATCCTGTGATGGTAATTTCGCTCTCCTGAGAGATCTGTCTAGCTCAGTGAGTAACAATTCCCTTTGAGGATGTTCATTAGCAAGTTGTATGAGCTTTTCAAATTTGGCTAAAGAACCGTTTGCTTTGAGCTCCTGCTCAATCAATTGACATGTTAAACTCGGAGAAAGGCCAGCAAAAACCTTTCCTGCGACTGAACATAAAACCTCCTTGCGGAAGTTTGTCACCACTTCTCCTTGGTCAAATCTATCGAGAGCTATCTTAATTATCGTAGATGGGTTTCCCTTAAGCTCCTCTTGGGCTAGACTTTCCACCGTATACCCATCCCCTCGTGGTTCAGCCACAAAACGGGAGCTTCTTTGAATCAGGGGATTTATCTCAATTGAAGTTATGTTATGTTGAAGTAGACGTGAGAGTGGATCTTTCTGAAAATGACTCAAGCTATCAATAAAATAGGATAGCTCAACGGGTGTTATCCAATCGTAGAATTTAACCTCTTCAAGATGATGCTTCCGTAAGAGGGAGACGAAACTCCTGACGAAATAGTTATCTTCCAACCTTATCTTTTCCGTCCATAGAGCCCTTCCGTCCGTCTCAATCTGGTAATAGAATTTGAACTGCAGCCAATTCCTTAGATGGAGAAAAGCTGAATTGACCGCTTTTTCCCTAGCAGGATGAGAAATGGAATAAGCCAAGAGCTTCTGGGAAGCCAGATACATTTCTCGGACGATACCCAGGCCCAGCTGTCTCAGGTCGGTCTTAAGCTGGTCCGGAGTTAGAGTGGTATCAATATGGGTTGTAGTTGAAATCATTTTCCAAAACAATATAGATAGTTATCTTGCGAAGCAATATATATTTTCCCTTGATAATAAGCAGGTGAGGAAGAAATCATACTCTCTGTCTTATATTTCCACAACAGCTCTCCATTATTTCTATTCAGCATATAACAGTTATGGTCAAAAGAGCCAAACAGGATTTTGTCTCCAATGACCGATGGAGAGGAATGAACTAGTCCCCCTGTTTCGAATTTCCATATAAGCTCACCTGACAAAGCGTTCAAAGCATACATACAATAATCATTAGAGCCGAAATAAACAAACCCATCCTTAGCTGTAGGAGATGAATAAATCGCTGCTCCGGTCTTGAACTTCCAGACTAAATCTCCGGTATTGCGACTCAAAGCATAAAGATACCCATCTGCGCAGCCAAAATAAACCAGGGTGTCATAAGCCACGGCGGAGGAAAAAACCCCTGCTCCGGACTTATATTTCCATTTCAAATCTCCGCTTTCAGCATCTAAAGCGTAAAACCAATTGTCCAATGACCCAATATAGAGAACGCTATCACAAATCATGGGTGAGGATTTTATCTTACCCTCGGTCTTGAACTGCCAGATCACCTCACCGGATAAACTGTTCAGTGCAGAAACGTAGCCACTGCTTGTGCCGAAAAATATCTTTCCATTCCAGACTAAAGGAGAAGAACAAAGGTCATTTGTTTTCTTTTCCCAGATAGTTTTTCCATCTTTAAGACTGGTCGCCAGAATTCTATTGTCATCTATCTCGGTCCCGAAATATAACATTTCTCCTTCCACGCAAGCCGTGGAAGTAATGCTACTGGAAAAGCTATATTGGCCTATTTTTTGTCCACTCTGAGCATCAACCAAATGG
>DASWLN010000155.1:0-1970 GCA_036396115.1 Candidatus Zixiibacteriota bacterium | reverse complement strand
GTTTGCTATAGAATTACATCCTCAAGCTTTTTTATCCAAATAGACCTTTTTCTCTCCCACTTTTTTCTTCAGATTTTCTAAGAGTTCCTTGGAAAGTCCTATCGAGAGATTCTTCAATTTCACCTTAACTTCACCGCCATTTGAACTCAAATGTAAGACCACCCCTGCTCCGCCCGGCTGGGAAGAAAGCATCTCCTTCAGCCCCAAAATGAAATTCTGGTCGCTTTGTTCTGTGTTCAGGATTATGTGCAAGATCAATTTATCATTGCGGTAGGCATTCTCTAAATTGACGACCTCGAAAGCCACTATTTTGGCTCTTTCGCTCTCCTTGGTGGAAGCTCTCCCTTTTACTACAACTATCGACTCGGTCCTAACTGTGTCCTTGTTTTTTTCCAAACAGTCGGAAAAAATTACCACCTCGGTCATACCCCCAAAATCCTCCACCGTGGCAAAAGCCATGCGTTTCCCTTTCTTATCCAGGTTGAATTTCACATTGGTGATAACCCCACCAATTACTACCTCCTCCCCATCTCGTGTGGATTGAAGAGTCTCACTGTCTTTAGTGGTGAAAAGCTTCAATTCCTCATCATACTTGGCCAAGGGATGACCGGAAACATAGAAACCTAACATCTCTTTTTCTCGTGAAAGAACTTCGCTGGTGGGCCACTTGGGTATGTCCAGCAGTTTAGGTTGAGATAGAGCAGTAGCATCTATGCTTCCGCCAAAAAGCGATGTCTGGCCACGCATTTTATCCTGCTGTACAGCTTGTCCATAGGTTATAGCCATATCCGCACAACCCATAAGTTGTGCCCTATGACCCTTCAGGGAGTCAGAAGCTCCCGCCTGAATTAGACTCTCTATGGTTCTCTTGTTTAAAGCTCTTGAGTCCACTCTTTCGCAGAATTCAAATATGGTGTTAAACCTGCCATATTTCTCTCTGGCTTTGATTATAGCCATTACCGCTGATTCACCTACATTTTTGACTGCACCCAATCCAAAGCGAATCTTATCTCCAACCATACTGAAAGCGCATAAGCTCTCATTCACATCCGGGGGGAGAACAGTGATTCCCATACGCCGACACTCATCCATTAGAGTAACGATGCGCGTGGAATCATCCTTTTCAGAGGACAATAAGGCAGCCATGAATTCAACTGGATAATGTGCTTTAAAATAAGCTGTCTGATAAGCTATATGAGCGTAACCTACGCTGTGCGATTTGTTGAATCCATAACGGGCAAAAGTTGCCATGAAATCGAAAATCCTGTCAGCGGTTCGGGCATCGATATTGTTGTTCTTGGCTCCTTTGATGAATTCCTCTCTCTGCTCTGCCATCATTTCGCTTTGTTTTTTCCCCATCGCTTTTCTTAGGATATCTGCCTTGCCCAGACTGTAACCGGCCAAATCACTGGCGACCTTTAAAACCTGCTCCTGATAAACGATAACTCCATATGTCTCCCTTAAGATTGGCTCAAGCATCGCATGTTCGTATTTTATTTTCTTTCGACCCCACTTGCGGTCGATATATTCGTCGATCATATGACTATCCAAGGGTCCGGGACGGTAGAGAGCATTCATCGCTGTCAAATCCTCTATGCTCTCCGGTTTCAACTTTTTCAGATAATCTCTCATTCCCGAGCTTTCAAACTGAAACACGCCAATGGTCTCCCCTTTTGAGAAAAGCTCGAAAACCTTCTTGTCGTCTAAAGGAATTGAATCCATATCTATATTCACTCCTTTTTGTTCCCTTACCATCGAAAGAGTATCATCAATTACCGTCAAAGTTCTCAAACCCAAAAAATCTATTTTCAAAAGCCCGATCTCTTCAATTCCTTTCATATCATACTGTGTGGTTACTTCGTCGTTGTTGCTCAGATACAAAGGGACGAATTCGGTCAAATCCCCAGGAGCAATCACCACTCCTGCCGCATGCGTGGAGGCATGCCGAGATAAACCTTCCAGGGTTTTAG
>DASWLN010000154.1:0-4825 GCA_036396115.1 Candidatus Zixiibacteriota bacterium | reverse complement strand
TCTTCTCCGCCGCACCCAGGCTGATTTTAACTAAATCGTCTCGCAGTTGGACCTTGGCTTTCTCGATGTCTCTTTGTATTTCCTCTTTCGAGCGATCAACAAGCTCCTTGGCATCTTTGCGCGCATTTTCCCTTATCTCGTTAGCTAATTTCTGACCCTCACTTGCTGCCTCCTGGATTTTGGCTCGGCTTAAGGAATCGATATTCTCCAGCTTGGCTTGGTAATCCGAGACCAGGGTTTCCACCTCTTTTTTCTTCTGGGAGATGCCATCGAATTCAGATTGTATTTTTTGACGCCTATCCTCTAAAATTTTTAAGATAGGCTTCCAAGCCCACTTCTTCAAAATCCACAAAACGACCAAAAAAGCCACAACTTGGGCAAAAAGTTCACCCCACTTAATACCCAAAGCGCCTACGATCTCTTCCATATCAATCTCTCTAAAGGTTAAATCTTAATTGCTGGGAACTTGGTCATTAAAAGAATCACAGCCAAAAGAGCATAAATGGTCAAAGCCTCAATGAATGCTGCGCCAATGATCATAGCAAGCTGTATCTTCCCAGCCGCCTCTGGCTGTCTTCCGATGGCTTCCATCGCGGCTGATACTGCCCGACCTAAACCGTAAGCTGAACCAACTGCGGCTATGCCAACCGCGATCGCCCCAAAAGGTAGCGTCAAAGCATAAAGATAAAGGTTCACAAACCCCTCCTGTTATTTTAAGGTTACTTCAATGTTCTTCATGTGGTAACATCAAAGATATATAAATGGTTGAAAGTAATGTAAAAACTAATGCTTGAATAGTACTAAAAAGAATCGCCAATATCACAAAAGGCAACTGAAACGGTATGCCCACATAGGGAAAATGCAAGAAACTCAAAGCTACTACGCCTAAGGAAGCCAAGGCGCCGATGAGAGAATCTTCGCCCAGGATGTTTCCAAACAAACGCAAGGATAAGCTAACCGGCCTGACAAGCTCCCCCATAATGTGAAGCGGCAACATCAAAGGTATCATAGCAAAACCAACTGCCCCTCTCGGCTCACCAGCTAAATGGTCCAGATAACCCAAAAGTCCCAGGTTTCTTATGCCGGTGTATTGAACGTATATGAATACCGTCAAAGCCAGAGCTAAGGTAGTGTTTAAACTTGAGGTCGGGGATTTCATTGTTGGCACCAAGCCCAATAAGTTCATACCTAATATGTAAATGAATATCGTTCCCACAAATGGCAGATATTTTTCTCCTCTTTTACCTAAGACGCCAATAACCAGATCATGGAGCCACTCAATCGGTATTTCCAGGAAGTTCTGTAATTTGCCTGGAACGAGCTTAGCCTTGCCAGACGCCTTGGCGAATAAGATTCCCAAGAATATGATTACAATAATTGAAAAAAACAAATTCTGGTAGTATTCTAAAAAGTGAGCGATTCCGCTATTATGTAACAGCGAAGATACGATTTGAACAATGTTAGGTAACTCTGGAGTGTTGCTGGTTTCTGTCTGGCAACTCACCTGTCTTACTGCTTCCGCTGTCTTTGAGATTAGAGCAAATGAGAACATATTTAATTTCCCCTTACTTTGTCACACTCCCTAACTGGTTTTCTCGTCTGACTGACATCAGCATCTGTCCCAAAGCTTTCATAAACATAACTAAGAAAATCGAAGTGAAACCCGCAAGTAGACTCAAGATTGGAAAGAAATCGAGTTTCAAAATAATGTACCCAATGCCATAAATGAAAGGAAATTTGAAGAAGAGAACCGAGAGGATAATTTTCTTCTTAGCTATCTGGGAAGTTATCGCCACCTTGACTACCAGGGCAATGGCAAAGAGATTCAAACATCCCCAGAGAGCACCTACCAGTATCCCGGCTCCAAACTTGAAATCATAATACAACCAAACTGATAAGAAAATGGCGCAAGCTAGAACTATTGAAGTGCGAATCGTCCTGTGGATAAACTCAATTCCCATCTAAATCCTTTGGGCTAAACTTTTTGATCATGCGATAAATCTCCTTACCGCTCGCCGCAAAACCCAAGACCACAAGAACTAACATTAAATACGGCTGAGTACCTAATCTCCTATCTAGAAAACTACCTATGAGATACCCGACCAATGGACCAACCAGCAAAATCACGGGTATGGTTGTGAATGCGCTCGCCTGCTTTACCCACCAATATTTATCGGGTGCTTCTTTGGACAATTGAATAGGAATTATCTGAGTTAATATAATTTGAGAGATAACTTATTATTATACGCCACGAACTTGGGTTGTCAAGTTATTTTTGTTGGTCTGAAAAAGTCAATTTTCTAAAGAGCGCCATTGGAGTGTAAAGCTTTAGCTTTACTTTTAACCTATTAAAAAACAATGGTTCGATAAACTCACCACAGAAGATAATTCATTTTGGTCCCGCTAAAAGCGGGACACTCCAAAAATTCTACAAAGACCACTTTTTCGGTGGTCTTTTTTGGCTGAGCCGATCTGCATGTTAGGAGGAACTCTTTTTTTGAGCGAGAGTTTGAACCTTAGATTAGAAGGTAACCTGCAATTCTTCTTTATGGGTCTCATATTTCTGGAAGTAAACCACAAACACAGACCCTATTCCCAACTGGCTTTTAAATTCTATTCTTCCGTTTAAGTTGTTGACCAAACGCTGAACAATAGCCAGCCCCAGACCGGTGCCGTTTTTCTTGGTGGAGTAAAATGGCTGGAATACCTTTTCCAGTTGTTCCTGAGTCATACCCTTCCCTCTGTCGATTACAGCCAAAGGAACCCACCCCAAGTTATCTAAATCTTCTTCCCCCTCGAAGTAATAACCTTCTATCTGGTCCAGACTGCGATTAGCAATTATGACTTCTCCCTTTTCTTCCTCTATCGCCTCCAAAGCATTAACTATCAAATTCAAGAGGAGCTGTTTTATCTGATTCTCATCACCCAAAATGTAAATCGGCCCCTCATCCATCTCCTTCTCCAAATTAATCCCGGGAACATAGGATGGGTGCTTTTTCACCACCTCCAGGATATCATCTATTAGATGACCCATCTCAACTTTTTTCAAGGGAGTCTGTTTTATTTTGGCATACTGCAAAAACTCAGTTAAAATATGATTCAGTCTGGCAGTTTCCTTGACTATCAATTCCATGAGCTTGCCATTCTCCCCCTCCAAAGCTAATTCGTCTTTCAGCACTTCAACTGAGCCGGAGATTGAAGCTAACGGATTTCTAATCTCATGTGCTATCCCGGCGGAAAGCTCTCCCACTGCCGCTAATCTATCTGCGATGCGTACTCTTTCTTCCAGCTTCTTGGCTTCAGATATGTCTTGAAAAACAGCGATGACTCCCCTTCCTCCGGTATCTTTATCACCCAGAATCGAGGTGCTTATGCCCAGAGGTATTTTCTTGCCGTTGCGAGAAGTAATCCAGATCTCACTGCGCAATTCAGCTCGACGAGATTTCAAGATCTGGTTTAACTTGTCTGCAAATTCCGGTACGCTCTCTACAAATACCTCCAGGTAGTCTCTGCCTTTTATCTCTGCAGATAAAAAGCCCAGTATATCTTCTGCGGTCCTGTTAAAATATATAATTTTGCCAGCCGAGTCGATAGTCACCAGACCGCTACGCATATGCTGTAAAATGTCGTCTGTGTCGGTCCTTATTTGACTAAGCTTCTCGGAAGCGGAGATAAGTTCTTTTCCCTTGGCCTTCAGTTTCTGGGTTAAATACCCGCTGATAAAAGCCACCAGATAGAAAGTGCAGATGTAAAGAAAAATCCTGTAATAGAAGGCGTCTGTGACTCCTTGGTAAAGAGCTATCAGATTTTTGGGGTCGAGTAGGAAGGAAAACTCGACTCCAGCCGTAACCAGAAGAGTTACCGTGTAAGTCAAACTGACCATAGTAGCTATTAAAAGGCTCCCCACCAGCTCATACAATAAGCTGGATGAGACAATGGTCAGAACAAAAAGAATCGCAAAAGGACTATTTATCTCCCTGGTAGCATAAATTATCCCTCCTTCGATGAGCGCCTCCAAGATAACCTGTATACCTGCAACCGACTTGAATAAGCCCTCTGAAGGAACCGTCCTCTCGAATAGTATGATGGAAAGACAAAAGAGGGTACATAAACTGTAGATGATGAATGGAAACAAAAGATGTTCGGGTGCGCCTAGCAAAAACACCACTAGGACCAAAAGGATGAGAAAGATGGCAAGTCTGATTGCCAAGAACCAAAACATCTGCTTGGTCTTTTCTTCGCTGTATATGTGATTCTTTTCCATAGCGAAAAAGCTAACCACTGCCTTTTGGGACAGCGGTTAGCTTGCCTTTCGGTGAATGATCCTTAAGCTATCTTAGTTACTATCTCAAACATAGGCAGATACATTGCAATCAGAATTCCACCTATCACTACTCCCATAAAAACTATGATGACCGGCTCAATAATAGAAGTTAAGGATGATACTGCAGCATCCACTTCCTCGTCATAAAAGTCTCCGATCTTTGTCAGCATCTCATCCAGCCCACCCGTCTTCTCTCCCACTCCTATCATTTGAACCACCATGGGCGGAAATACACCGGAATCCCTCAGCGGCTGAGTGATAGTCTCTCCTTCGGCGATCGAAAGAACCGATTTCTTTATGGCATCGTGAATGACTTGATTGCCCGAGGTGCGTGCAGTTATATCCAGCGCATCCAGAATGGGAACGCCAGAGGTGATTAATGTCCCCAGGGTTCTGGAAAAGCGCGAGATAGCACTTTTTCTAATGAGGTCCCCAATCAAGGGAATTCTTAACTTTATCTTATCAAAGAATAATCGGCCCTTGGGGGTCCTGGAAAAGTAC
>DASWLN010000153.1:0-2975 GCA_036396115.1 Candidatus Zixiibacteriota bacterium | reverse complement strand
GCCCTCTGGATAATTTATCTTAGTTAGTATTTCATCTTTCAGCTTATCCGAAACCACCTCATCGCAATCAATGGATAAAACCCATACACCTTTGGCTTTGCTTTTAGCGTATTCCTTAGATTTGCCAAACCCGTCCCACTTGAAATCAAACATCTTATCCGTGTATTTCGATGCTAACTCCTTAGTTTTATCTGTACTTCCGCTATCGACTAAGATTAGCTCATCTGCCCAGGTTAAGCTCTCCAAGCATCTTTCGATATTCTTCTCTTCATCCAGGGCAATAACGATTACGCTCAAAGTTATTTTTTCTCTACTCATAGTCTGTTAGTTTTATGGTATAAACGAAACAACCGGAGGATAAATTAATAATCGCTTACTTGTTTCTTTCAGTTAAAAGCGAATTTGCCGCCTTAAATACCTCTTCGGGCTCGATATCAAAGATATCGTAGTAGGAGCTGGACATAACCGTACGGCTGTTGGGAGTCAAAGGCCTCCAGAAATGAAAGTTTTCCAGATCAGCGCTGTAGAGTCCCACCATTGAAACGCCAGATGACCAGGCAACAGGAACAAGCGAAGTGTCTGGAGTGATTAAGAGATCCAAATTTTGTATGATGGCTGCTACCCGCTGAAAGCTCGATTCAAACGGAATAAGCACTGCCTGGCTATTCAATCTAGATTGAAGCTGAAGTGCTCGGTTCTTATCCTTGACCGAATAAATGATAACGAAACTGCTTTTTTGGTTTTCGTTTTTCAAAAGATGGACTAGCTTGGCGAACTTTTCTAAAGACCACAACCTGTTCGGCTGTCCAGCTGAAATATTAAGACCGATTATGGGACTCCCCTTTATTTTCTCAAGGAATATCTTTGCTTGTAGCTCATCATCTTCCGATATCGACAGATGTGGATATAGATCACAACTTTTTGGGTCGATCCCGAAGATCTCCAAAACCTGCATTGTTTTCGGAATTATATGCTCCTTGCTTTCGCGTTCAGTGGGAATAATGTGGTCGTAGAACTCCTTGAAAGTTCCCTTTCCAACCCCGATTGAGATGCCGCTTCCCCTAACCACTGCGGTCAAGATAGCTGAAGTTACTGATTCCCAAAAAACCAGATCGACCAAACAATCGAATCTCCTTTTCCTCATCTCCACCACGGTTTTGATGTCAGTAAATAATCTTTTGCGATAGACAAAAATCTCATCTACGTTTTTGTTACCTTTCAAGACAACTTTATTTCTTGGACTGCACATCACTGCTATATGCATGTTAGCGTATTTCTCTTTCAGGGCTTTGAAAACCGGCAGGCTTATAATCATATCTCCCATCTTATCATACCGCAAAAACAAGACCTTCTTTATGCTTTCGGGTTTAATCTCTTTGGAGACCTTGTGTTCCCGCTCCAATAGCCAACGGATAAGTCCAAAGAATATCTTGCGACTTGCTACCTCAACTTTTTTGGTTATAGTCGTCATAGTTAAATTGCAGATTATAGAGTTTGCCATAAAGCCCCTCTTTTTCCACAAGTTCTGAATGTCTGCCTTGCTGGACGATTTCCCCCTTGTCTAAAACAACGATCTTATCCGCATGCTGGACTGTGGACAGGCGATGAGCTATAACCAGGGTGGTCCGATCCTGCATTAAGCGATCGATCGCCTCCTGCACCAGAATCTCAGATTCGGTGTCCAAAGAGGATGTGGCTTCATCGAAAATCAATATCTTTGGGTCTCTTAAGACTGCCCGCGCAATTGCCAATCTCTGCCTTTCTCCGCCGGAGAGCCGAAATCCTCTGGTGCCGATGTAAGTCTGATACCCTTCCCGCAGGTTTATAATGAAGTCGTGGGCATTGGCTATCTTGGCTGCGGAGATGACTTTATTTTCCGGAACATTCTCCATACCATAAGCAACGTTATTAAATATGGTATCGTAAAAAAGGATTGTCTCCTGCGTCACAATGCCTAAAAGTCCCCTGAGGTGTTCCACATCAATATCCTTTATATCTATCCCATCCAACTTTATTTGACCACCGGTGGGGTCGTAAAAGCGCGGCACCAAATCCAATAAAGTTGATTTGCCCGCACCCGAGGGACCCACAAAAGCCACAATCTCTCCTGCTTTTATTACCAGATCAATATCCTTCAGAACAACATCTCCGGGATTATATTCAAAATGAACATGTTCAAAAACCAGACTGTCCTTAAAGTCAACTTTCTTAATCCCATGAGGACTGCTTGTCACTTTGGGCTTGGTATCCAAAACCTCAAAGATTCTCTGCGTTGCCGCCATCCCCTCCTGTATTTTGCCATAAACCTGACTTAAACTTTTTATGGGCTGAATCAAAGAGAACATAGCGAAGATATAGAGGACGAAATCATCCGGCTTCAAGAGTTCACCAATCAAGACCTGCCTTCCACCATACCAAAGGATTATGACCCCTACAACTGTCGCTAAAAACTCATTGATCGGATTGGAAAGAAGTCTCACTCGGGTCATCTTTAAGATTGCGGAAAAATGTCTTTGCAGGGCTTTTTTGAATTTGCCGATTTCAAACTTGCTTTTGGCAAAACCTTTGACAATTCTTATTCCGGAAACCGTCTCCTCCAAAATGGAGTTTATGTCCGCCATTCTCTCCTGAGTGCGTGTACTGTATCTCTTGAGGTATCTTCCAATACGGGTTACGGCGAAAAGACTAAGCGGCAGAACCACCATAGCCAAAAGTGTTAGCTTCCAGCTGATAATCAAGATGAAACCAAGGAAGATTACTACCAGAAGCGGGTCCCGAATTAAACGGGCAAAGGTAATGTCTATGGCGTCGTTTAAGACCAAAACGTCATTAGTTATTCTGGACATTAGTTGCCCGGTGCGGGTTCGCTGAAAGTAGTCAAGAGAAAGCTTTTGGTAATGAGAATACAGCTCCGCCCTCAAATCGCGGGTGACACTCTGCTGCACAAAAGCCATCAGGTAGCTATGTATGTAATC
>DASWLN010000152.1:0-12567 GCA_036396115.1 Candidatus Zixiibacteriota bacterium | reverse complement strand
TTAAGCTTCTTCAATTTTCACCTCCTCATTTTGGATTTAAGGTTTAGGATTTATACGTTTATACAAATCATACGAATGTAAGTTGCGAAAATTTGAGTGACTTTATTCTTTTCTTCCCCTCATTAAGACCTTGGCATAACGCGACATATCCTCTAAAACCTTACCGGTGCCGCGAGCAACACAGGTTAAGGGGTCATCCGCCACATTCACCGGCAAGCTGGTTTCCTCTCTTAATCTCTGGTCAAGTCCTTTAAGTAAAGCCCCGCCACCTGTCAAGATTATCCCTCGATCCAAAATATCGGCGGAAAGCTCAGGTGGAGTTTGTTCCAGTGTGAGTTTGACCGCATCCACGATGGCGCTCACCGGCTCGGATAGCGCCTCCCTCACCTGAACTGAGCTTATCTTCATAGTCTTGGGAATTCCCGCCACCAAGTCCCGACCCCTTATCTCTATGCTCTCTTCTTCGTCCTGGGGATAGGCTGTGCCTATTTTTATTTTTATCTCTTCAGCGGTCCTATCGCCTATCAGAAGATTGTAGTTCTTTTTTAAATAAAACACGATGGCTTCATCCATCTCATCTCCAGCAATGCGAATGGAGGTATTGGTCACAATCCCGTGCAAAGCGATAACTGCTATCTCTGAAGTACCACCACCCACATCGATGACCATGCTGCCGGAAGGCTGCTCAACCGGCAAACCAACTCCAATGGCTGCCGCCATCGGCTCCTGAATCAAAAACACCTCCCTGGCACCCGCGTTCTCAGCTGAATCTCTAACTGCCCTTTTCTCCACTTCGGTTATGCCAGAAGGAACGGAGATGACGATGCGCGGCTTCATCAGATACCTATGTTTTACTACCCTTCGAATGAAATCAGCTAACATCCTCTCGGTTATCTCGAAATCGGCGATGACTCCATCCTTTAAAGGGCGAATAGCCACTATCTCTCCCGGAGTCCTGCCTATCATCTCCTTGGCAACTCGACCTATGGCTAAGACCTTCTTGGTGGAGACCTCAATTGCCACCACGGATGGCTCATTCAGTACTATCCCCGCGCCTCTGATGAAAACCAGAGTATTAGCTGTTCCCAAATCAATCCCAATATCATTCGAAAACAGGTCGATTAAGGACATTATTCCTCCGTATCTTCCAAAACATTTTCTCCTATATAAATATATCGGTCGATTAAGCCCACCCATTCGCTCCATTTTTTGCCAGCCGCCTTAGATTTGTTTATCACCCGCGTGAAGGCATCTGCCTTGGCATCTAACTCGTCCGCATAATGCAGCACTATCGCCTCTATGGTTTTGGGGACAACCGGGGAGGCGCATTCCAATTTGCCTTGATGGGACAACACCAGATGCCTCAACCTCAAAGCCAACTCCTCCGGAAAACCATCTATCTTTTCAAGGCGGGAAGCCACTAACTTATCCCCGGAAACGACATGCCCAATAAGCCTTCCCTCGTCCGTATATTCGATGAATCCACTAACCGAATATTCCGTTATCTTGCCGATATCGTGCAGTAAAGCTCCACTAACCAACAAATCCCTGTCTATCAAATCGTAATTCTGCGCAGCCAATTCACAGAGGGAGGTAACTCTCAAAGTGTGTTCCAATAATCCTCCCAAACAGGAGTGATGCCACAGCTTCCCAGCTGGAGCCACTCTTAACCTATTCATGAATTCGACATCACCGGTCAAATCGGCAAAAAGGGATTTGAGATATTGATTCTGAATGGATAGAATCTTTTGCTTGAACTTCTCCAAAAGAGCATCCAAATCCTCCAAACTGGAGGGAAGCAGATCCTCTAATTTGAAATCACCGGTTCGGAGCTTAGTTAAAGTTTTCAGTTTTATCTGTGGTTTTCCTTGATACGTTCCAACCCACCCCTCTATTTTAACCACATCACCTTCTTGGGCCAACTCATAGAATTGCACCGGCTCATCCCAGGCAATTGCATCTATCCTGCCAGATTTATCTCCCAGTTCGAGCTGGAGGCGTTTCTTGGAATCGCTTTCTTTAAGTTCCTTTTTGCGCAGGACAAAGAGATCAACAACTTCTATGCCCGGCTTTAGATCTTTGACGAATAGTTTTTTCATAAGATAAAGAGATGCAACTTAGCTTTTAATTATAATGTAAAATCTCAAAGGATGTCAAGCAGAAAAAAAACCGTGGGTTTCCCGACCTATGAAAGCATGGATAGGATTTTCCCCAGAGGTATGAAGCATTACGGTTCATACCAGAGGGATAAATAGCATCCTTGTTAGTTCTCCCTCTCCCCACAGGGGAGAGGGTTGGGGTGAGGGGGAAAAAGTTTAAGCCTTATAACCGTAGCGCCTCTCATTATTCCCCATCTACGACACTACCATACGAGAAAAGGACTTTCACCCTCACTCCGCCTCTGGCGGGATTTTCAACTTAATCCTCTCCCTTGAAGGGATAGGAAATAATCTTTAAACAAACCACTCTCACTTGAAAATCAAAAACAGAGTCCTTCTTGAGATTTCAGTCTACTTATTTCACTGATTTACACGAGATCAGAAGAAGCTAAGGCGGATTCTTGGGAAAAGTTCTCGAAAAAACCTTGTTAAAACCCGAGGGCTTTCTTATATTTTGTTAATATGAAGATTCTTGAACGTTACATCGTAAGAGAACACCTGGGTCCCTTCTTTTTCGCCTTGGCGGTGATAATGTTTGTGCTCGTAATGGATTTCATCCTCAAGGTGGTCAACCTCATCATCGGCCGAGGATTGAACGCTTATGTTATCCTGCAGGTTTTCGTTCTGAATTTAGCCTGGATGATAGCTTTGGCTGTGCCCATGGCTGTTCTGGTGGCTACCCTCATGGCTTTTGGAAGGCTTTCCGAGGATAATGAGATTACCGCTTTAAAGGCGAGTGGAGTCAGCATATACAGGACAATTGCCCCGGCTTTGGGTTTGGGTTTGGTTTTAATGATAGGACTTATACTCTTTAATAACGAAGTGCTGCCGGATGCTAATCAAAGAGCCCGACTTTTGCAGTCGGACATCACCCAAAAAAGGCCCACCTGGAGTTTAAAGGAAAATGTATTTATGGATGAAATTCCGGGTTATCATATTTTGGTTAACCATATCGACCCTCATTCCTCCAAGATAAAGGGGATAACCATCTATGACCAAAAAGATCGGAAACTTCCTCGCACCATAATTGCTAAAAGGGGAGAACTTGAGTTCGCCCCGGATGGCAATACCCTTATTCTGCATCTGGAAGATGGAGAGGTGCATGAGTCGGATGAGGAGGAACCGGGCCTTTATCGCCGGATGGCTTTCGAAAAACAGACCATCTACTTCACTGACGTGGGCAGCCAGCTGGTGCGAAGAAGCTCAGAATACAGGACCGATAGGGAGATGAGCTCCAAGATGATGCTGGAGCAAGCCAGAAGAATTGAACAAAGCATTAAACGTAAAGAAGACAAATCAAGAGAGCTCGTCTCTGGCTTGGTGGATCCAATTTTTCCGCCCAGCCTCTATGTGACTGACTATCCGATAGGTAGCGGTCTGGACACAGCCACGATAATAAATCAGCTTCTTAATAAAAATGGCCAGGCCTTAACTGAGCTGAGCAACGAAAGAGCAAGAATTATGGCTAACCGAAAAGAGAAAAACAGATATTTAGTCGAGATACATAAGAAATATTCCATCCCGGTTGCCTGTGTAGTTTTTGTTTTGATTGGCGCTCCTCTGGGAATAATATCGCGTAAAGGAGGGATCGGAGCGGCGGCAGGACTGAGCCTGGGATTTTTTGTGCTCTACTGGGCTTTTCTGGTAGGAGGTGAGGAGTTAGCTGATAGGTTGGTCATTTCTCCTTTCTGGGCTATGTGGTCAGCTAACATCTTAACCGGCTTCTTTGGAATTTACATCCTGGTCAGCTCAACCCGAGAGGCTTTCTATATCCCCTGGGAGAAATTGAGAAAAATAATACCCCACGGATGGAGAAAAAGTTGAGGGGAAATGTCGATTTTAGATAAATATATCCTAAGGCAGTTCAGGAATGCTCTACTTTTCTTATTTTTAGCTGTGTGGACGGTCTTCCTCCTGGTTGATCTGATTAACCAATTGGACAAATTTATGGATCAACACGCTTCCCTCTTCTCGGTGATCAAGTATTACCTTTTTTATTCCCCTTACATAATAGTCTTAACTCTACCCATTGTTGTGTTACTAGCCACTCTTCTCTCCGTGGGACAGCTTTCCCGCAAGAATGAGATAACTGCCATGAAATCTGTGGGCATAAGCCTTTATCGGATACTCTCACCCATTTTAGCCATGGGTTTAGTTATCAGCTTGGTGATTATGGTGGTGGGAGTGGTGGTCTTACCTTATACTGACGAGAAAAAGCTGGAAGTAAAAAGGGTGGAGATAGAAAAGGGAGCTCCCTATACAGGGGGAAATCTTTACAATCTTTTGGTGCAAGACCAAAGCGGTGCGATTTTCAGTTTAAAACGTTATAACAGCCAAAAGAAATTTGGAACCGACGTCTTGGTGCAGAAATTCAGAGACGGACATCTTCTGGAGCGGATAGATGCACAAAAGATGAGTTGGACCGAAACTGGCTGGCTTCTGGAAAGAGGTCACTATCGGATCTTTTCTGATTCATTGGATTTGCCTCATTTGGAGGAATACAAGACTTTTGACCGCCTCTTGCGACTGGATTTTAAGATAAAACCAGAGGCTTTCGCTAAAAGGGAGAAAATGACTGAGGAGATGAGCTTTAAAGAATTGGCTGATTACATCAATGCCAAGAAGGAGACCAAGCAGGAAGTTCCAAAAGAGCTGACTGACCTTTATTTCAAGATATCCTATCCTTTCATAAGTCTCATTGTAGTCCTTATTGCAGCACCTTTAGCTGCCAATCCCCGCCGCAGTGGGTTGGCTATAAGCTTCGCATTGGGTCTTTTTATCAGTTTTGCCTATTACATCCTCTTGCAGATATTCCGCTCCTTAGGATACAGTCAAAAACTCACTCCACTTCTTGCCGTCTGGCTGGCGAACATCATCTTTCTTATTGTGGGGATGGTGATTTTGATGAAAGCGGAGAAGTGATTCTCGTAGGCGACATTCGCGAATATCGCCTACCTTGGAATGTATTGGCCGTGTCAATGCAATATCCCGCCATCGGCTGGACGCACTCCAAAAAAATATTCCTCATATCTTGTCATTCCCGCGAAAGCGGGAATCTACATTTTTGAACAAAACCAAATGGATTCCTGTTTACACAGGAATGACAACAAAACAAGAATTAATTAGGGTAGGGACAGGTCGCGACCTGTCCCTACATAATATCATAAACTCCTAAACTCTTAAACTCTGCACCGTATGGTGCAGGGTAAACTCTTAAACTGTCTTTACGTTCCCATCTCCCACGAAGCCAGATACTTTTTTTGCTCCGGGGTTAATCTATCAATTCTTACTCCCATAGATTTCAATTTCAAAGCGGCGATTTGGGAATCTATCTTTTCTGGTACTATGTAAACTTTTTTCTTCAGATTCTTGCCGTATTTCACCAGATACTCAGCGGAAAGCGCCTGATTGGCAAAGCTCATATCCATCACGCAGGCTGGATGCCCCTCTGCAGCTGAAAGGTTGACCAACCTTCCTTCAGCCAATAGATTCACTCTTTTACCATTCTTTAAGGTATATTCATCCACAAATTCCCTGATTCTTCTCTTTTTAGTTGCCATCTTTTCCAAGCCGGGAATGTCTATTTCCACGTTGAAATGTCCCGAATTGCAAACTACTGCATTATCTTTCATCATCTTGAAATGTTCCGGCCGAATAACATTAATATCACCAGTCAAGGTGCAGAAAACATCACCAATTCTGGAGGCAACTGACATAGACATAACCCGATACCCATCCATAATTGCTTCAATTGCCTTTAAAGGGTCAATTTCGGTCACAATCACATCCGCTCCCATTCCCTTAGCCCTCATTGCAAATCCCCTTCCGCACCAGCCGTAACCTGCTACCACCACTTTCGCACCTGCTAAAAGCACATTGGTGGCGCGCAAGATCCCGTCAATTGTGGATTGACCGGTTCCGTAGCGGTTATCGAAAAAGTATTTGGTCTTGGAATCATTCACCGCAATTATGGGATATTTTAAGACATTGTTTTTCTCCATGCTTCGCAGTCTAACCACACCGGTGGTTGTTTCTTCCGTTCCTCCAATGATTTCTTTGGCAAGTTTAGATTTCTTAGTGTGCAAGGTTGAGACTAAATCTGCTCCATCATCCATAGTTATATGAGGATTTTTCTCCAAAGCGCTCTGGATATGCTGATAATAAATTTTATTTGATTCGCCTTTGATGGCAAATACCGGAATGCCGTAATCTTTGACCAGACAGGCGGCAACATCATCCTGAGTTGAAAGTGGATTGGAGCCACACAGGACCACTTCTGCTCCCCCAGCTACCAGTGTGCGCACCAGATTTGCGGTCTCAGTGGTAACATGCAGGCAAGCCGCAATTCTAATTTTAGATAATGGCTTCTCTTTGGCAAATCTTTCTCGAATCAACCTTAAGACCGGCATATTCCTCTCGGACCATTCAATTCGCAAGTTTCCTTTACTGGCCAAGCCTATGTCTTTGATATCATATCTCATGATTCTTCTCCTTGTTTGTGTCGTGTGTGGTTGTTATCCAAGTTTGCTTTTCATAAAGGCGATGATAATTATCATCGCCTTTATCATTTAATTAACATGACTATTTGATTACACAACCTCTTGAATTAATTCATCATTAATAAAGCAATGCGCATTGCCGTTTAAATGGTGTTTTATGTATTGGTTTTTGATGTATTTAACATGATTTAAAACATCTCTCGCATCTACGATAATGTGATAATGAAACGATTTTTGCCACCTAAATTTTGGGTATGGGTGATTATTGTGAAATTTGTCATCCAATCTATTTTTATATTTCACTAAAATATCATAATTCCATAATTTTTTGTAATTTGCATATCCATGCCCACAAAGGCGACGATAATTATCGTCGCCTTTATTTATGCCGTAATCATCGCCCTTGACACCGCATTCGCCTTTTGATGCAATATCGTCGCCTTTAATTTCACAATCAACCTCATGAACTCCCAAAACGATATTCGCGTTATGTGAGAAATTTCTTTTCACGTTATGCATGATTTTCGAATAATTATGCTCGTTATTCGATTGTATTAATAAATGTATATGGTCAGGATTGATTTTATATCCAAATATCTTAAATGATTTCTTTTTCTGCGAATACTTAAGGCTATCAATCAATAAATTGCACAATATTTCTTCGTCAAAATACGGAAAACTATCGTATGTTTTCGTAGTAATAAAATATACGCTATTTTCGACATAAAATCTTTTTTGCGAATTTCTGTGAAGCATTTTTATATGTCTTTCCGTTCATAAAGGCGATGATAATTATCATCGCCTTTATATTTCACGCATCCTTTTTCAATTCCCCTGCTTTATCTATCTTCTCCCAGGTGAAATCGGCGTTCTCTCTTCCAAAATGCCCATAAGCTGCAGTTCGGCGGTAGATGGGCCTTATTAAATCCAGCCTCCTGATTATCCCCTGGGGAGTAAGCTCGAAATGCTTCTTGATTAGCTCAACTATTCTTTTGTTCGGCACTTTTCCGGTATCGTGTGTATTTATCATAATTGAAATCGGTTCAGCCAGACCTATGGCATAAGCTAACTGCACGGTGCATTTATCCGCCAACCCAGAAGCCACAATATTTTTGGCAATATAACGTGCCATATATGTAGCTGAACGGTCAACTTTGGTCGGGTCTTTGCCTGAAAAAGCCCCTCCGCCATGCGGAGCCATTGCTCCGTAAGTATCCACTATAATCTTCCTGCCGGTCATCCCGGTGTCGGACTGTGGCCCACCAATCAGAAATTTTCCAGTAGGGTTAACGAAATACTTGGTCTTGCTATCCAGAAGCTTCTCTCCAATCACCGGCTTGACAACATTGTCGATCATCTCCTGTCTTGCTTCTTCTGTTATTTTCTTGCCGGTCTGGTCTAAAATCTCTTCAGTGTGTTGTGAGGAGACCACCACCGCATCCACCCTTTGTGGTTTTCCGTCAACATACTGGACTGTAACCTGCGATTTTCCATCTGGTCCCAAATATTTCAGTATCTTCTTTCTTCTGACTTCCGCCAGTCTCATGCAAAGTTTGTGGGCTAACATTATGGGCATAGGCATAAGCTCCGGAGTTTCCCTAGAGGCATATCCAACCATTAACCCTTGGTCGCCAGCTCCTCCAACATCAACCCCTTGGGCAATATCTGGAGACTGTGAGCCGATAGCATTTAAAACCGCACAGGTTTCGTAATTGAAGCCGTACTTGGAATGAGTATAGCCAATATCTTTAATTAGATTTCTAACTAATTTACCAATGTCGGAATAACCTGTGGTGGTGATTTCACCGCCGACAATAACCAAACCCACGGTGATGAAAGCCTCGCAAGCCACCCGACATTTGGGGTCTTGTTTTATCAGGTCATCCAAGACCGCATCTGATATCTGGTCGCATACCTTATCCGGATGTCCTTCGGTTACTGATTCTGAAGTGAAAAAGAAATTACCTTTGCTCATATCCTTTCCTTGTTTTTGTTTAGACTCATTAGTTATTTTATCCATTCAACAATATCTGATGAATTTTCTTTTATGGGTCTTTCCCATTTGTATGTTTCCCCACCACACCCATTCAGCTCGATAAGATCATCCGTTGCACTTCTTATTGACCAGTAAATTCCCGACTTAGTAAACGCACAAGCTTCGGCATTGAACAAGCTTTCATCCACACTTTTCTTCTCTGCCGCAATTGTATTGTCTTTTGCAGAAAAAACACTCCACTCACCTCCAATTAGGCTTGCGCGAATATTTTGATCAAAAACTACCCCTTTATTTGAGGTCGCATATCGAGCTGCCCTACAATAAACGGTGTCCAGATTAAGAACATAGAAGATATACATATGCTCTCTGGTGTTTATCTCCAAGCCGACATTGTTCCCTTTACTATTTTTTATCACTTCACTCCTCAATGTCCAATTCACCAGACAATCTTTGATAGTGGATTCGGATAGTTTCTTAGTAGGCATATAATCTTCTGATATATCAAAATGCTCTATTCGAAATAGAGAATCTAACAATGAGTCATTTTTGAATATCTCGAACGATCCATCTTTGGTCGCTATCATCTTTTCCGAAGAACTATTGAGAACAATCTCCTTGTTGTCTATCCGCTTCATATTAAACATTTCTTTTCTTATGAAACTCTCCATCTCTTTGTTAGTATTAAACACCAGTGAATCGCTTTTGCCAAAGATATCCTTTAAGCATACCTTCATAACTTTGTCTTTCCCGTGTGCGTATACTACGCCTCGGGTATCTATAGTCAAACTGCTATTTTTGTATTCTAAGAGGGAAAGCTTAGCCCAAATTCCGCCATTTGCATCTATTCCGAAATCGATTAAGAACTTATCCGTGATAACTAATTCTCTGTCTTTATTTACCCAAACACCCCGCATATAGTCAGAGAAGCTAAGCGGCTTAGAAGAAGGGGATTCCATCTTATCCTCCAAGTACAAATAGTAATCTACAGCTATCTTTTCTTGTGTCAGGAGTTACTACTGACACTTTCTCCTCCCAAGTAATAGGACTTAACAGGAACGAAGATGACTCACGAATAGTCTGTCATTCCGCACTTGATGCGGAATCCAGTTTTTTTGTCATTATTCATTTTTATTGTTTTCTGGATTCCTGCCTTCGCAGGAATGACAACAAAAATTGTTTAATCATACCTCAAACAAAGAAATTGCCCATGCTCACGTTCTTCCTCTAGAATTGTTATATTCCATTTTTATCTTTTAATTTGTCATTTTAAATTTTAAATTTATTTTATCCTATCTCTGACCAAGCACCAACATTGAACCGATTAAAAACGCCATTCACCTCTGCCCCGGTTCCAACCAGAGATGACTCCAAAAGACATCCATTGACTATGGCTTTTTTGCCGATGATGGAATTACGGATGACTGAATTTTTAATAAAAGCATCATCTGCTATAGAAACGTAGGGACCGATTACGGAATTACACACACGAGCGAAGCCCGACACATAGACCGGCGGAATCAGGATTGCCCCTTTTAGAATGGGCCTGGTTTTGGCTTTGGACAAAAGATGGCGATTGGTTTCCAAAAGCGTTTCCGGCTTGCCGCAATCGTACCATCCCTTGACATTGAAGACTGAAAATTTAACACCTTTCTTTATCATCAACTCCAAAGCGTCGGTCAACTGATATTCTCTTTTGGTCTTAATGCCTTTTCTTATGACCTGCTCCAAACAATTCTTGAACAAGGAAACTGACTTGATATAGTAGATTCCCACCAGGGCTAAATTGCTGGTTGGTTTGTCCGGCTTCTCAACTACTTTCTTAGCCCAACCACTCTTCAACTCCACAATGCCAAATCGTCTCGGGTCCTCAACTTTTCTCACTCCCAAGGCATCATATTTACTTTTCACTACCCGGGACAGGTCGCTTTCCACAATGGTATCGCCCAGAATTATTAGCAACGGCTCATCCTTTTTTATCTTACGACAAGCCAAATAGATAGCATACCCCAATCCCTTGAGCTCTTCCTGCTCCACGAAACTGCATTTGAACTTGTAATTCATCCTTACATATCTTTTTATATCCTCCCCCATGAAACCGATGACGAAGATGACTTGACTGGTTTTCAGATGTTTTACTCTATCCAGGATATGTCCCAAAATCGGCTTACCTGCCACATGCAATAGCGCCTTGGGGTCAGTGTGGGTATGTGGCCTAAGCCTTGCCCCTATGCCTGCTACCGGAATTATTACTTTCATGCTCTCCCCTCATTTATTTTGAGATTGTTGAAAAAGTCTTTTTGCAGGGCTGGGAGCCCTGCCTACGATGTAAACTATATGGTTCCATACCTACGGGAATGTACTGTTGCGTTAGGAGCCATTCCTGACGCACAATCTGGCTGTCAGGACTCTGGTTCGACATGGGCTTCGACTGAGTCCTTCGACGGTGAGCCGCTCAAGACGGTCGAACCGCTCAGCCGAATGTCCTCACCATCTCTTCGAGCCTGAGCCTTCCTTCGACACTGAGGTTTCCCTCGACCCTGAGATCTCGGGACCGAAGGGCAGGACGAAGTGCAGAGCCGAAGGCCTGAGCAGAGTCGAAGGGAGGTCCTGACAAAACAAAAAAGTTGTTCACTTTTCGTAGGTCGGGCACCTTGCCCGACCGATCTACTATCCTCTATACGATTTCACCTTATTATTTTCAGCCAATCTATTATCAAAAATTGTGCTCTGCCAATGAGAAGCGATACTCGCGCCATAACCGTATATCCAAAGGATGCTCCAAAGGCGATCATTATGAACCATATTCCCACTTGAGCTACCAGACCGAGCGCCCCTTTATGCTCTTTGGAGAAATAAAAATATATTAAAGTGGAAATTACTCCCACCACCATTACTATACTGGAGAAAGCACTAAAGGATAGGAAGGTGCTTCTGACTTGGGGAATGATTAAACCATGAAATTGCATCACCAGATATATCCCCGCGGTAGTTCCAATCACGAAAGCCAAAGATATTCTGGAAACCCAGGCGATCTTGGGAAAGAAGCGCGAAAACATCAAAATTCCTAATATCCCCGGAATAATCAGAAGATATTTACCATGGATAATTAAAGGCGAGATGAGTTGCTGTTGAATGACGCTGTGCCAGATTAAGCCGATATAATATCCTGCTGATATTCCGGCAAAGACGTGTTCAGCCACCTTATAGAATGGATTGTCCTTGTATAAAAAGCTATAGATAGCCAAGGTAAGAAGCGCGGCTAAACTTGTTCCGAAAAATTCCCAATTCATTATTATTTGCTCTTTTTGGTTACGAAATATCCTATATTTCCGATTACGATGAAAAATATAATCAAAAGGTGAATTATCGATTGTGGGTCCATTCCCACCATCGCCCTACCATAATTTTTACTCAATTTCTCATACTCCGCTGCGCCCTTCATTCCACCTAAAAGCCCAACTAACTGCTTGGTCTGGAGATAGGAATAGCATTTGGGTGCCATAACCGCAGTTACTCCTGCTCCCATAGGAGTTCCAAAACGGGCATTCACCAAGGAGACCCAATAGTCAACTGTGGCGTTATCTGAAACTATGAATATGAAATCAACATTCCTGTAATTTTTCACCTTTTGCATCAGGGGAAGGTCTTCCAAGGGATTATCATAATTGTCTTGAGGAAATATATCCGAAATCTTTTTCCCCATACCTAACATAACCGCATCAGAACCATATTTATATCCTAAATTAACATAATCCACGCCATATTTCTTATGGTATTCACCAGCCACACTATCTACCACGCCTTCCATAACGGAAAGCGCCCCTAAGGGGACTGTGGTTAAGGTTATGACTTTTATATTCTTTTTGAAAAGATGCTTTAAGGCCGCATAGGACATTGGCTGGGTCTCGGGCAG
>DASWLN010000151.1:0-3767 GCA_036396115.1 Candidatus Zixiibacteriota bacterium | reverse complement strand
CTCTCATAAATCTCGGAATTGCCAATGCGGCCAAGATTCCTATGATAACTACCACGATCATCAGCTCTACCAGGGTGAAACCTTTGCTATTCCTGTGGAATTTGCTCAACATTTTTTTCACCTCCCTCAACTTTTAAGTTTTCGGCTTTTTACCCAACTGTCTATATTATAGTCTATAGTCGCACTATATCAGCTAAGCAAACAATATGCCAACATTGAATGATATCTTCTAATCGTATGTGGTTCAATTGATACATCACCAGGTGATAATCTTTCATACATCACTTTCCGCTCATAATATAGTGGAATTTGCCTTGTTCTTTGCAAAACGCAATCTGTTAATGCTGAGCATCGTTACTTATGCAATTCAAGACCCCGGAAGTGTCCATTTGCCATTCGTCAACAGTGGAATCCTCATCCAGATTAGCAGTAGCAGTGGCAACGAAAAAAGTCGAATCACCAGTAATAGCATAGGTGTATCTTGCAGTTGGCATTACATCAATCCAGATGGTCGCAAAAGCTTTTTGATTGCTTGCGCTTGCGCTTTCACTGGGAATCCAGTATTCGACTTCCTGGGTTGACTGCAAATAGGTTTCCTCATTTATATATATCTGCTTCAATATCCCCTTGGCTTCTGATTGTTTTGCTTTAGTCGATACATTCATAAATCTGGGAATAGCTATAGCTGCCAAAACCCCAATAATCACAACCACTATCATTAGCTCTATGAGGGTCATTCCCTTTTTGTTTTTGCACGAATTCCACGACTTCTGTGTCTTGAGATGTGTCTTGAGAATATGCATATGCTTAAAATTTATTAGGGCAACTTTTGTGCCAACCTATCTAGCAAAAACCAGTCGTGTAACTTGTTACCATCTAATCAAATAACAACGCTGCCATAATTCCCGATTCGCCAATATGCTTGCGTTTTGCCTAACATCTTGCATATTGCTAAATTCTCTAAACCCTTTAGAAAGCTCTAAATCACACCTTAAGCTTATATTTTTCTATCTTCCTGTACAGAGTTGAGCTGTCAATTCCCAGCATTTTGGCGGCTTTGGCTTTATGCCAATCCGCCTCCTGCAATACCCAGTTGATATATGCTTTTTCTATTTCCTCTAAAGTTGGAGAGGATGGCTTGGTTTCCGTAACGAAATCGACCGGAACTCCTTCTCTGATCTTTTCCGGCAAATCCTCCAGATCGATCTCTTTTCTTTGAGCCAGGAGCACTGCTCTCTCCATGGTGTTCTCTAGTTCACGCACATTTCCCGGCCAACGACAAGCTATCAATTTCTCCAACGCTCTTTCTGAAATTGTCTTTTCCTCAACTCCCCTGATAGCACAATATTTCTTTATGAAATAAAAAGCTAAAAGCTTAATGTCATCTTTCCTCTCCCGTAGAGGCGGGATGGTGATGGGAATCACATTTAGACGATAAAACAGGTCTGGCCTGAAATTCCCGAGCTTGACATCCTGCTCTAAGTCAGCGTTAGTGGCGGCAATCAAGCGGACATCGACATTTATTGGTTTTGTGCCGCCTACCGGAGTTACCTCTTTCTCCTCCAGCACCCGCAGTAACTTCATTTGAATAGCTGGTGAGGTAATTGCTATCTCATCCAAGAAAAAAGTTCCTTCGTCTGCAACCTTCAACAATCCATCTTTATCCCTGATTGCCCCGGTGAACGCCCCTTTGACATGCCCGAAAAGTTCACTTTCCAATAGACTCTCGGGTATGGCTGCGCAATTTATAGTGACAAAAGGTTTGTCCGACCTGCGGCTGTGATAATGGATAGCTTTCGCCACCAGCTCTTTTCCTGTCCCACTCTCTCCTTGAATCAATATAGTACTCTCGGATTCAGCAATTCTCTTAGCCATTTCCTTCATCTTTATGATTTGTGGGTCGTCTCCAATGAAATTGGCGAAGCTGAATTCCTTGCGAAGCTCCTTTTTCAAGGAGACGTTCTCTTTGGATATCCTTTTATGTTCCAGGGACTTCTTGATTGCGATTTTTACCTCATCCACCTTGAAAGGCTTGGTCACGTAATCGAAAGCTCCATTTTTCAAGGCTTCTATTGCGGTGTCAACTGAGGCAAAGGCGGTCATCACGATGAAACTGAGATCCGGATGAATGGACTTCACTCGGGACAGAAGCTCTATGCCGCTCATTTCCGGCATCATCAAATCCGCTATGATCAAATCGTAGCTGTCCTTTTCTATCTCTTCCAGAGCGTAATTGCTGCTTTGGGTGGCAGTTACCTGGTATCCTTCCTTCTCCAGCATGATCTGCATGAACTTGCACATGCTCTCTTCATCATCCACTACCATAATACGCGCAGGATTCATATCTCTTGCCTTTGGAAGATTAGTTTTGTCTAATACTCTATAATCTATATCGGCTGAAGGTTTCTCTAACTTCAGAGAATAAAAAAACAGATACAGAACCTCACATTGTGGGTACGGCTTTAAAACCCAAAATTGACAAAAACCGGGAACCAAACCCTGTTGTCATGCTGAACTCGTTTCAGTATCTGGTCTGTTTCTTTTGCTTCCAGCAGACGCACCTTTCATCGCCGTGTCCACAGGACGGGGTTTTCAGGTGCGATCTTAATAAACTACTGCTTTCTTATTTGTCATTTCTATAGAAACACGAATCTGTTTATATCAAAAGCGTGGATTCCTGCCTGCGCAGGAATGACAAATCCTCACCCTGTCATTCCCACCCCACATTTTGCAGGATAAACTCCAGCGGTATGAACCGTTTTGGTTCATACCAGCGGGAATCTATTGGGTTTGTAGCGGAAAACTTTAGCTTTCCATAAGAATCAGATGGAGATCTTTAGGTCTCCGCTACAATAAAGTAGTTTTGAGTTTAAGATTTAAAATTAGAGACAGACCTTTAGACCTGTCCAACAAATAGTTTTGAGCTTTGAGAGAACAAACCTCTCCCTATCCCTCTTTCATCAGGATGGGGAACAAGTTAGTTTCCTCTTCCTAGTGTTAAGGAGAGAATATAAGGTAAGGCCTAAATAAATAGGGACAGAACAATGTTCTGTCCCTACAAATCGAAAACTCCAAAGTAGGATGATCCTTATTTTTTCTCTAAAACAAACTTGGTGTTGTTCATTTCGACTTTGGTGGGGTATTTTCCGGAGAAGCAAGCGGTACAGAAGTTAGCTTTGGGCAAGGATTGTATGGAGAGCATCCCCTCCAAAGAAAGATATCCCAGACTTTCTACGGCTAAGTATTTTCTTATCTGTTCCACCGATTTGGAAGAAGCTATCAATTCCTTCTTGGTGGGCATATCTATACCATAGAAGCAGGGGCTTATGATCGGAGGGGAACTGACCCTGAAATGTATCTCCTTGGCGCCAGCATGCCTTATCATCTTAACCAGTTTCCGGCTGGTGGTGCCTCGCACAATCGAGTCGTCCACGATAATCACTTTCTTTCCCCTTAACACTCCCTTGACCGGATTATATTTGATAAGCGCATCTAAATCTCTTATTTTCTGCTCCGGATGAATGAAAGTCCTGCCAATATAGTGATTGCGAATCAGCCCCAATTCGTACTTTATTCCGGATTGCTCCGAGTAACCCAAGGTGGCGGTGTTGCTTGAATCGGGAACTGACATAACCATATCCGCATCCACCGGTTTTTCCCTGGCTAACTGTCTGCCCAATCTCCTTCTTATCTTATCTACATTCTCTCCAAAAATCATACTGTCCGGACGCGCAAAGTAAATAAATTCGAATATGCAGAAGGCTTGC
>DASWLN010000150.1:0-7311 GCA_036396115.1 Candidatus Zixiibacteriota bacterium | reverse complement strand
AGCCTGGGTGCGGCGGAGAAGATAATGAAAGAGAAAATGGATGAAAAGAAAGATAAGAAGCTGATTTCCGATTTCATCAATCAGATGGAGAACTTAGAGTGATAAACCCAGAGATAGCAAAAAGGTATGCTCTCGGACTATTCTTGGCTGCTTTGAAGAAGGACGCACTGGAGCGGGTGTTGGGAGAGCAAAAAACAGTAGCGGCTTTACTTAGAGAGCATACTGACTTCAAAAGCTTCTTAGAAGTTCCTCAAATTACAAAAAAAGAAAAAGAGGAATTTCTAAGGAGGGCCTTTTCCGGCAAATTAGATGCAGTTTTTTACCATTTTCTGCTTGTGCTTTTGAATCGGCATCGCTTTGAGTATCTGCTCCCTATTGCGGATGAATACGAAAAATTAGTCAAGGAGCATAAGGGAATAATACAGGTAATGGTTACCACTGCCAGGCCTCTCTCAAAAGATATAGCCAAGAAGCTGCAGGATAGACTGGAGAAAAAGACCGGCAAGGAAATCGAAATGCTCTTGAAAGTCAATCCAGCCATTATCGGTGGTATGGCCCTTATACTGGAAAATCGAATAATTGACCATAGCATCAGCTATTACTTGAGGCAACTCAAGGAGGAGATGTCAGGGCTTAGGGTGTCTTAGATAAGGAGAAATGTATGTCTTTGAAACCAGAGGAAGTTAGCCTAATCATCCAGAAGGAAATTGAGAAGTACCAGACCAAATTACAGATGGAGAGTGTGGGGGTGGTGCTGCAGGTGGGGGACGGTATTGCACGCATCTGGGGATTGGAAGATGCGATGATGAGTGAGCTGATTAAGTTTCCCAATGATATCACCGGGATGATTTTGAATTTAGAGGAAGACAATGTTGGAGTTGTGATATTCGGCTCGGATACAAATATAAAGGAAGGAGATGCGGTTAAGAGGACCGGCAAGATAGCATCAGTTCCAGTGGGTGAGGTAATGTTGGGTCGAGTGGTTAATGCTTTAGGTGAACCAATAGACGACAAAGGTCCAATTGTTACCAAGAAGTTCAGGCCAATAGAAGGTGGAGCACCAAACGTGGTCCAAAGACAGCCGGTCAAGGAACCAGTGCAAACCGGCTTAAAAGCAATTGATTCTATGATTCCAATTGGTCGCGGTCAAAGGGAATTGGTAATTGGTGACAGGCAGACCGGTAAGACGGCCTTGGTGTTGGATACCATAGTTAATCAAAAAAATTCAGATATCTATTGTATTTATGTGGCTATAGGTCAGAAAGCTTCAACTGTGGCACAGGTGGTTAAGACTTTAGAGGATTACGGAGCAATGGAATACACCACCGTGGTGGTTGCAGGTGCAACTGACCCAGCACCATTGCAATACATTGCTCCTTATGCCGGTTGTGCTATGGGTGAGGAATTCAGAGACAACAAAAAACATGTTTTGGTAATTTACGATGACCTCTCTAAGCATGCCAAGGCTTATCGGCAGTTAGCTTTACTTTTAAGAAGACCTCCGGGAAGAGAGGCTTATCCCGGAGACATTTTCTATCTGCATTCAAGACTTTTGGAAAGAGCGGCTAAATTAAGTGACGAGTTGGGAGGCGGCTCATTGACCGCCATACCGATTATCGAAACTCAAGCAGGAGATATCACATCTTACATTTCAACTAACGTTATCTCCATCACCGATGGTCAGATATTCTTGGAATCAGACCTTTTCTATGCAGGTATCAGGCCAGCCATAAATGTCGGAATTTCAGTTTCGCGCGTGGGAGGAAGTGCCCAAACCAAAAGTATGAAAAAAGTGGCAGGTATGCTCAGGTTGGATTTGGCGCAATATCGTGAAATGGCTGCTTTCGCCCAATTCGGAACGGAGCTGGATGAAGCCACTCGGGCACAGATAACCCGTGGGGAAAGAACAGTTGAAATTCTAAAGCAGGAACAATACGTTCCCATGCTTCTGGAAAAACAGGTGATGATAATCTATACCGCAGTGAATGGGTATCTGGACGATTTGAAGGTAGAGGTCATAAGAAAATTCGAAGAGGAGTTTTATCCTTTTATGGATAAGGAGTATCCGGATGTGGTGCATGCCATTGCCCAGACTAAAGATTTGGACGAAACCACCCAGAAGAAATTGGATGAAGCTATAAAGAAGTTTAAAGGACAATTTGTAGCCCAATTGAAAGAGAAATAGAATGGAAACCTTAGGTGATATAAGAAAGAGAATCAGAAGCGTTGAAAGCACACACGAGATCACCAAAGCTATGGAGATGGTGGCGGCGGTGAAGTTGAGGAGGGCACAAAGCAAAGCTGAATCCTCTCGCCCCTATGCCCTTAAAATGCAGGAGATGCTGGTAAATTTATCATCTGCCAGCGAAGAGATAACACACCCTCTGTTTGAAAAAAGGGAGGCAAAGATAGTTGCGTTGGTGGTAATTACTTCGGATAGGGGATTGTGCGGCTCTTATAACAGCAACATAATTCGAGCGGCCCAGGGATTTATCAAAAACTACACCCCTCAAAACGTGATGATAATAAATGTGGGTAAGAAAGGATACGATTTTTACAGGAAGAGAGGGTTTGAAATCAAGCTGAAATATTTGAGTTTGGGAGGAAATTTGGTTACAAGCAACATCAAGAGCATATCTGAGGATTTAACTAAACTGTTTTTATTCGGAGAGGCAGACGAGATACATATCCTATATACCAAGTTCATTTCCGCTATGTCCTATCGGGTGAATTTGCAGAAATTTCTGAACATAGAAAGCAAAGACAAAGATGAGAAAGAAATGGTTGACTACATCTTCGAGCCGGAGCCGGAGGAGATATTCACCGAGCTATTGCCGAGGTATTGTTCAACCGTGATTCAAATGGCTTTGGCTGAGGCTTTTGCCTCGGAGCATGGTTCACGTATGATAGCTATGGGAGGAGCAACCAAGAATGCCGAGGAGATGATTGAACATCTCACCTTACAAAGAAACAAAGCCAGACAGGCATCTATAACTAAAGAGTTATTAGAGGTAGTTAGCGGAGCCGAAGCTTTGAGATAAGGAGATACAAGGATGAATTATGGAAAAGTAAAACAGGTCATTGGACCCACAGTTGACATCGAATTCGATACGGATAAACTTCCCAACATATTGAATGCAGTAAAAATTGAAGATAAGGAGAGGGGAATAAATCTGACAGTCGAAGTTGCCTTGCACGTTGGGGACAACCTGGTGAGGTGCATATCACTGGCTTCAACTGACGGTTTGGTCAGGGGGATGTCGGCTTTGGATACCGGAGGACCGATAAGTGTTCCGGTTGGTCCACAAACCTTGGGAAGAGTATTCAATCTTCTGGGAAATCCGATTGATGAGCTTGGCCCGCTTAAGGGAGAAGTAAAAAGATACCCCATTCATAGACCCCCGCCCAGCTTTGAGGATCAAGAAACAAAGACCTCGCTTTTTGAAACCGGAATAAAAGTTATTGACCTTCTGGAGCCTTTTCCCAGAGGAGGTAAGATAGGGCTGTTTGGTGGTGCAGGAGTGGGGAAAACGGTTATGGTGATAGAGCTAATAAGAAACATTGCCACCGAGCATGGAGGGTATTCGGTTTTTTCCGGTGTGGGGGAGAGGACCAGAGAAGGAAATGACCTATGGTTACAGATGAGGGATTCTGGCGTGATAAACAAGACGGTTCTGGTTTTCGGACAGATGAATGAGCCACCAGGAGCAAGATTGAGAGTAGGCTTATCTGGTGTGACTATGGCGGAGTACTTTAGGGATGAAGAGCATCAAGATGTTCTTTTGTTTATCGATAACATTTTTAGATTTGTGCAAGCTGGTTCAGAAGTCTCCGCTCTATTGGGCAGAATGCCCTCGGCAGTTGGCTATCAACCAACTTTAGGCACCGAAATGGGAGCTTTACAGGAAAGGATAACTTCAACCAAGGCCGGCTCCATAACCTCGGTTCAAGCCATCTATGTTCCGGCAGATGATTTAACTGATCCTGCTCCTGCTACGACCTTTTCCCATTTAGATGCAATAACTGTGCTTTCTCGTCAAATAGTTGAATTGGGAATTTATCCGGCAGTTGACCCATTGGGTTCAACTTCGCGCATTATGGACCCAAAGGTCCTAGGGGAGGAGCATTACCAGACTGCCAGGGCAGTGCAAAAGATTCTGCAAAGGTACAAAGACCTGCAGGACATAATTGCCATTTTGGGAACGGAAGAGCTTTCTGAGGAAGATAAGATAATAGTTGCCCGAGCCAGAAAGATGCAAAGGTTTCTTTCCCAGCCCTTCTTCGTGGCAGAAAGTTTCACCGGGACTAAGGGAAAGTATGTCAAATTGGAAGATACCATCAAAGGATTCAAACAAATAGTGGAAGGTAAATTAGACCATCTTCCTGAGCAGGCATTCTATATGGTGGGTGGAATAGAAGAAGTGTTCCAGAAAGCTGAAAGATTAAAGAAAGGTGCAACAAGATAGGTATGTTTGATTTAAGTGTCGTTACTCCAGAGAAAATATTTTACGAGGATAAGATAAATTCGCTTGTTATTCCCGCAACTTTAGGATATCTGGGAGTGCTGACCAATCATGCTCCACTTTTAACCGGCCTGGTCCCCGGCAGGATAACTATCAAAGACCAGCAGGGCAAGAGGCGAATTCTGGCAGTAAGCGGCGGCTTCACCGAAGTCTTGAAAAATCGAGTGACCGTTTTGGCAGATGCAGTTGAATTCCCTGATAAGATTGACCTCGAGAGAGCCCAAAAAGCTCTGGAAAGATCCAAGCAAAGATTGAAATCAAGAGAAAAAGGAATTGACATTCTTCGAGCGACGGCAGCTTACAGAAGAGCCAAAAATAGGATAGACATTTATAAGGCATTATCTTCAGCTTCAGAATAACGACAATTGATGTAACTAATGAAGGCAATGCAAGATAATCGCTCTCGGCTTTGCAAATTCTTTCTACTTCTATTGATAGTGCTTCTCTTTAGTTGCGCTAGAACGACTTATATACAGACAGCAGGCGTCTTGCCAAAAGGAGAACATTCCAAATCTTTGGGAATGGCGATGCATTATAATGAGGAAGATAGTCGTTTAGTGAATGGTTCCGTTGCGCATGAGTCGTTTAACCCTAACAATGCAACAATAGATTTTTGCTATAGAAAGGGAATGGGTCGCGATTTAGATATTGGCGTTAGGTGGGGTAGTGGTGGATTGGGAATAGATGTGAAGCGCAGCATGATAAACTCGCAAAAGCCGTGGATTCCACGATTAGCTCTTGATTTGGATTTTTTGGTAAACAATGGTATTTTTATCGGGCAAGATTTTGAGGGTGGCGTAGCCGTTTCGTGCATTACAGACCGGAAAGTTCGTAGAAATTTAGGGCTCATTAACTCCCTTTCTTTAAAATACTACATGATGAATTTCCCTCCGAACACTCAATTATCTGAAGAGGGTAAGAGTATGGTTAGAGATATGACCGGCTCCGTGTCGAATGTCGTTGAAAAATCTATAATTTTAGAATTACCGGTCGGTTTGCAGTTTTTCGGTAAAAATGAAAACAGATCTTTCCTTGTAGGCGTTATACCGCAAGTTTATTTGTATAGAAAGACAAAGGAGATAACTATAGAGACTGACTACTTTCTTGACATTTTAGAATATTCTCATAAATACGATGTGCAATTTATTCTTCAGTATAGCTTTTTTTAATCCAGCAGGCACTCCCCGACTCTTAAGGCGGGGATGAAAGGAGTTTTCCGTTTTGTGTCATTCCTGTCCCGCATTTCTGCGGGATAAACTCCAGCAGACCTTGTCCCGTACTGGATACGGGAAATCCAGAAGAGAAAAGTAAGAATGGATTCCCGATTAAACCTTCGGGAATGACAGAATATAATTGTAGCAATTTATGAATTGCCCCTACAAGTAACAAGAACTATGCCTGTAAAAACTGGGAATCTATTAACCTTCATTTAAGGGAGGTTTTATGAAGAAGGTTTTAGTGTTATTTCTTGTCCTTTGTTTTGCCTTTGTTTCTTGTGGCAAAAAAGAGGTAAAAAAGGAGGAGGCAGTGAAAGTCGCTTTAGATAAGGCCAATATGGCTGACACTATTCAGAAGATCCCTGATTTTGTAAGTGAGAAGAACCCGATGGTGGTAATCGAGACCGATTTCGGAAATATGGAAATGGAGATTTTCTTAAAAGAGACACCGAAAACTGCTCAGAATTTCCTGAAATTAGTTAGTGCCGGTTTCTATGACAGTCTGATTTTTCATCGTGTAATACCAGATTTTGTGATACAGGGTGGAGATCCTTTGGGTGATGGAACTGGTGGACCAGGTTATTATATCAATGATGAAATTGGAATGAAACATAAACTTGGTTCGGTTGGGATGGCTACCTCGGGTCCAAACACAGCTGGCAGCCAGTTTTATATTTGTCTGAAAGACCTGCCTCAACTAGACAAGAATTATACCGTGTTTGGAAAAATCATAAGCGGGATGGAAGTGGCGCAAAAGATAGCCGATGTGGAAACCACGGTTGATCCTAATTCTGGTGAAAAGAGCATACCGGTTCAGAAAGTTTATATGAAGAAGGTCTATATCAAGCAGACATAGCAGCGGTTGACATAAAATTAGAGATTTGTTAAAGTGTAGGGACAGAACGATGTTCTGTCCCTACTAATTTGTTATTGCGGGGATAGGAATTCATCCCGTCTTGATTTTTTCCGTACCTGCCAAGTCCCCCCTGGCCGTTGGGTCGAGCAGGGAAGAACGGGCAGGATGTGACTTGGCAGATTTTTTTGTCAAGACAGGGAAAGGTGACCGAGAACTCCAATTGTGTCATTCCTTCGACTTCGCTTCAGGACAGGTCTGAACGGAGCCCTTCACCACTTGTCACCCTGAGCGAAGCGAAGGGTCTGGGTTGCCTCAGGCTAAACCCCGCGGAGTGAAGAATCTTGGTTTTATGAAGGTTGGGAAGCGAGATTCTTCGCCCTTACGGGCTCAGAATGACAATTCTCGGTTAGCTTCAGGGGGACCTGACAAACACAAATTCGTAGGCGAGGCACCCTGCCTCGCTATTTTGTAGGCGACATTCCCTGGCCGGGCAGGCCGGAATGTCGCCTACGATTTCGTGTAATTTTAATAAATTGCTTGCTTACGTTTGGCATCGGATTTATATTTCAACTTGTCTTATTTTTCAAGGAACAAATTAATATGAAACAAATAGCATTATTAGGTTCGACCGGCTCAATCGGGACAAGCACCCTGGAAGTGATAAGACGTTTTCCGAAAGAGTTTGAGGTGTTCGGAATATCAGCTCACCGCAATA
>DASWLN010000149.1:0-4367 GCA_036396115.1 Candidatus Zixiibacteriota bacterium | reverse complement strand
AGATGGCACAACCCTTTTTCATTTACATAAACTGCCTTTTCAGTTGATTGCTCTACGGATACCGCATCCAGCTGACTACCAAGGAGCATTTCCGAAAGTTGTTCGGTCAATGGAAACTCGTTTGACTTGAAAGGGGGGAACCCTAAAGAACCCAATAGGTTCTGATTCTGTCCCAGTTCTGGGGACCTCCTTAAGCATTCAATCAACTGCTTAAATTCAGAACTTTCCCCTTGGGGGCCCTTTTGAGTAATTCCCCCTTCAAGTTTACGAGGAGCAAACGGGAAAAGACTAACTGAGTTCGGTACCAAGAAGTTGCTGAACATAGTTCCTTCCATCATGTTAGAGCCATTAATTTGTTACTGATCCGGGCCGCTCTCTCCGCATTCAAAAGCCCCAAGACCTTGGCAGCATTTCTGGTGCTCATCTTTAACAATACTGCTACCACAGTATCGTCATCCAGATTATTCATCATTGCCGCCACCTCCTGAGCTTTCATCCCGTCATATATTTTAGCCAGTTTACCTATCCTCTCATCCTCAAAAGCTTTCTTCTGTTTAAGCAAATTACCAACCTCGATTTTCAGAAGCTCCAACTCTCGACGCTGCACCTCCACTACAGTACGGTCCTCCTGAATCTTTGCTTTCTGCTCGTCTATCCAGCTTTTGACCGAATCCTCGCTAGCTACTGCAGCGGTATCTTCTTCTGGCTGTGCAGTTGACTCGCTATTGTCAACATAAGTTTCTGCTGCGCTATCTTCTGATTGCGCCTGAGTAATGGAAGCAGTTGTGTCCTCTGTCAGTCCCAATTCTCCTTTTAGTCTTTCCTTGTCGAACACGCCCAAAGAAAATGAAAAGAAAACCAGAAATACTATAAAGACAACCAACCCCGCACCCACGAAAAGCACGAGCTTACTCTTCTTGGGTGGTGCCACTGGCTTAGTTTCCTTTTTCATTCCTGTTCTGGTTTTTTCCTTTTCTATCTTTTCCTCTACCACTTTTTAACCTCCTAATAAGGACAAGAACATGGAAACCCTAAATTTCGTGTAAGCAACAGCTGTGCCAACTTACCTGCCGGACTGATTAAGTATGGATAATCCCTTTAATTAGAGGAACTTACTCTGGTAAGATGATTATCTGAAATTGTAAGTCGGTTGGAATCTTTAGAAAATATTTCCAAACCAAAGCGGTAAATTTTTCCTTGGAAAGTTACCTTTTCTTCTTCCTGAGGCATATATCGCGGGCAAGCTCGTCTATTTCCTTCTGCTCAATCCGATTTGCTTCTTCTTTATAGGAAAACAGTCTTCCTTTTCTTAAATTCTCCAGCACCTTCTTCTCTCTTGACTTTTCCAGAAGCTCTTCCCTTCTCCCCTCGACCTCCTCTTCAGTCCTGACCACGATTATCCTCTGTCCCTTGATTTGATGGTGCAACTTAGTCAGATATATCTGATAAAGGGAAAGCTCCTTAAGATTGATTTTATCCTTCTTCTTCTTCTGCCTGGTCTCCTTCTGGCACTCATCTTTGGTGTGATTGAGAAGCTCGAGTTTTTTCTCTTCCTGTTGGAGTTTATTTTTTGCTTGAGCTAAGTCTCGCTGCTTCTCTTTTTCTAGGTGCTGGCGGAACTCCATCACCTTCTGCAGCCGAAACTTGAATACCTTCATCTTTGAATATCTCCTTCAATGTCTCAATATTATTCTTGAAATCCGCCTTATCCCCTATCCCCTGCTTAAGAAAATTGTTCAAGGCCTCAATCTTGGAAATGGCATAATCCACTTTAGGATTTGAACCTTTGACATATGCTCCAATATTTATCAGGTCTTCAGACTCGCGATAATTGGCTAAGACCTCCTTGGCTTTATCAGCTAATTTGCGATGTTCATCCGAGATGACATCTATCATCACTCTGCTCACTGATCCTAAGACATCCACTGCGGGATAATGATTTAATGCCGCCAATTTCCGAGACAAGACGATATGTCCATCTAGAATAGCCCGTGCCGCATCTGACACCGGCTCACTTAAATCGTCTCCTTCAACTAAGACCGTATAAAGCCCGGTGATACTTCCCACATCCGAGGCTCCAGCCCTCTCTAAAAGTTTAGGCAACAAAGCAAAAACCGAAGGGGTATAACCTTTGGTGGTCGGGGGCTCTCCAATGGCTAAGCCGATTTCCCTTTGGGCCATAGCCACACGCGTCAGCGAATCCATCATCAGCATCACATCCATTCCTAAATCGCGGAAATATTCAGCTATGGTAGTTGCAATCAACGCTCCTCGTAATCTAATCAAAGCTGGCTTATCTGAGGTCACAGCAACCACTACCGACCTTTTCAAACCATCTTCGCCCAAATCCTTTTCTATGAACTCCCTCACCTCTCTTCCCCGTTCCCCTACCAGACCGATGACATTCACATCCGCGGCCGACTCACGAGCGATCATTCCCAAAACTATGCTTTTCCCCACACCACTTCCCGAAAATATGCCCGCCCTTTGTCCCTTGCCAAAGGTCACCAGGCTATCGATTGCCTTAATGCCGGTATAAAGCGGCTCCTTTATTCTTCTTCGGGCTAATGGACTAGGCGGGGAATTGTAAATCGGTTTTCTATGTTTAGTGATTATCTGCTCCTTGCTATCTATGGGTTCACCCAGACCATCTATAACCCTCCCCAAAAGCTCATGCCCGACGCTGACAAAAAACGGCTCGCCCGAAGCAATGACTGTGCTTCCCGGACTAACCCCATCCATATTTCCCAGAGGCATAAGCATAACTTTCTTATCTCTAAATCCAACCACTTCCGATTTTATCTTTAGATTTTTATCCTGACTTTCGATATAACACATCTCGCCCACTGAAACTGCTGGTCCAGTTGATTCAATGACCAAGCCAATCACCTGACAGACCTTCCCATCCCTTTTCACCGGGTCGGTCCTCTCCAAAATATCCGAATATTTCTGATAATCTACCTGCATCTTAATCTTCTGTTTGGGTATAAATATCTTTTTTGTCAGCCAAATTCAAAAATCGTCCCGATTTATCGGGATAGAGACTCTAAAAACTGAGAATCATTATATCTTTTTGTGAAGCTTCGAGATTTCAATTCACAAACTTCCTTGAGCTTTGCCCACCAAAGCTTCCTTCAGGACTTGCATCTGATTTTCCAGGCGGGCATCCACATTTCCTGAATCGGTCTCAATCAAGCATCCACCCAGCTTCACCCTGATATCTTCTTCAATCTCCAGACTTTTTATGCCATCTATGCTCGCCAAAAGATCGTTGTGATGTGCTTTGACCAGTTCATAATCTTTAGAATTTACTCGAAGGACTACCTTATTCTTATCCACTAAATGATGGATTGCGTTTCTGGTTACGTCCAAGACCACTTCTGGTTTTGTTTCCACCGCACCGCATATTATCTTGGAAGCTAAAGCCAGGGCAAGCTTGACCACCGCTTGCTCCGCCTCCTTGAAGATATTTGCTCTCTGAATCTTAATATCTTCTAACAGAGAGAAGAATTCCTTGGCTATCTTCTCCCCTTGCTCTCTGCCCTCTTCCAATCCCATCTGCTTCCCATCCTCAAAGCCGGAGCGATATGCTTTCTCCCTTTCTCTTTGAATTTTTTGGGCTAAGGTGGCAGGCCTGGTGCTATCTGGAGAAGCTCCCCCTGTTTCGAGATATTCATCCTCCGAATCTCTCTCTCCAATTGGCACTTTTTCCTTAAGCAGCACATTAGGTCGAATGATCTTAGACAACAATTTCTTCCTTGCCTCCTCTTCCAGCAACGACAATCTGCCCTTCTTCTTCCAGGCGTCTTATAGCTTCCACAATCCTCTGTTGAGACGCTTCCACGTCAGTCAGACGCATAGGTCCCATAAACTCCACCTCTTCTTTAATCATCGCTGCCACCCTCTCTGAGACGTTAGATAATATTTTCTTTCTCACCTCTTCGGAAGTGGCCTTCAAGGCGATAGTCAATTCTCTGGTCTCTATCTCTTTTAGCACTCTCTGAATCGCCCTATCATCCAGAAGGATTATATCCTCGAACACGAACATCAGATTTTTTATTTCTGCGGCCAACTCCGGATTTTCAGTTTCCAACGCTTGCAGGATATCCTTCTCTGCTGAAAGGTCCACCAGGTTTAGTATTTCGGCAACGGTCTTAGTGCCGCCTAAAGTGGATAATCCCTTGGTTTCCGTGGTCTCTAACTGTGATTCCAGCACGGTTTCTATTTCACTCACAACCTCCGGCGATATCTTCTCCATAGTGGCAATGCGTAAAGCCACCTCAGCTTGAAGCTCAGGCGATAGTTCAGAAAGCACTGCAGCTGCTTGTTGAGCCGGAAGCTGGGTCAAAACTAAGGAAATGGTCTGA
>DASWLN010000148.1:0-3603 GCA_036396115.1 Candidatus Zixiibacteriota bacterium | reverse complement strand
GCTGGTTATAAGCGCGCTCGAGGGCTTCCTTCTGATGACCCTCGAACAAATGTCGTGGATCCTTGGGAAGGAACAGAAAAGGAGAACAATGGTCCTACCACTAGCGGTATCAAGAGTGCCATTGGTCAGAATAACTCTTGCAGCTTGATTTTCATTGATAAGGTCGGCAATATCCCTGTGGTTTTCAAGGTGGAAGTGAAAAACCATCTCTCTAAGGGAAAAAAATAAAAGGTAGATAAGGGAATGAAAAGGGAAAAACTTACAGAGAGGCTAAAGTATATAGAAAGACTGATAGAAAAAGGAGATTATGCTTTAGCTGAGAAAAACATAGATATCTTGCAGGGCAAGGATATATCCGATTTGAGCTTATCCCAGCAAGGTGAACTGCATTACTTGAGCGCTTTGCTTTTCTCTAAGCTGGCTCGCTACCAAGAGGGATTAGAGCAAGCTAATATTGCCTTTGAATTGCTCAAGGATACTTGTGAAAATGAGAAGATAGCTAAAGTTAACCTTCTTGCTGGCAAACTTTACACCAATTTGGGAGATCTAAAGCATGCGGAGCTTGAATTGCGAGATGCCCTATCTGCTTATCGTAGAATTGGAGACCAGGAAAATAGAATCGAAGTGTATAATCGGTTAGCCCGTATATGTTTCACCAAGGGAGAATACGACAGAGCCATAGGGTATCTCGATGAAGCCTTAGAGCTTTCTTTGAGCTTGAATAATTCTAGGTTTACTGCAATGCTCTTTGGTAATTTAGGTAGGATCTATCTGCGTTTAGGCGAATTCAACCAAGCCCAGGAAAGGCTCTTGTCGTCTTCGGATATATATGAAGAGCTAAAGGACTACGAAAACATGGGACGAAGATATCTCTCCTTGGGCTATCTATACTTCTCCCAAAGAAAGTTCAAGCAAGCAGAAGAGTTTTACCAAAAAGCCAAAACTATAATAGACCAAAAAAATCTCACCTACGAGTTGGCCAACTTCCATGAATATTTCGCTGAATATTGTCTGGAAATTGGCAACTATACAAAAGCCCAGAAACATATTCAAGAAGCAATCGATTTAGGCCAAAAAATAGCCCCGGACTCCAGCATAATGACCCAGAGCTACAGGGTGCTGGCACAAATCCTCTTAGCTCAAAAGAAATACGACCAAGCTCTGGAAGCCTGCGATAAATCGCTTGGAGTTCCTCTTGAGGAAAGGCTGGAGCAGGGGATAGTACATAGAATAGTCGGTCAGATTTATGCAGCTCAAAACAAGCGAGACCTCTCAAAAGAGAGTTTCGTTAAGTCTATAGCCATATTAGATGAAATTAAGGCCAAATTCGAATTAGCCAAAACCTACCTCGAGGCAGGAAAATCAGCGGTCTTCGATTATAGCCAGAGCCTTGAATATCTCCAGAAGTCCAAGCTCCTCTTTGGGCAGGTGGATGACCAATACAATCTTGCATTAACTGATATTAATCTGGCTAAGCTGAGATTCGACAAGGGAGATTGCGACCAAGCCATAACCTCCCTCAACAATGCGGTAGCAATTCTGGAAAAGATGGATGAAAAGAGCCTACTATCTCAGGCAGAAAAAATAAGAAGCGAAATAGAAAACCAAATCAGCCAGGAGAGTCTATCAGCTAATAATGAATATCGCATCTTCAGAAAGTATCTGCCGGAAAACGAATATAAAGGAATTGAAGATGTTAAAATAGATAGCTCCTTGGAAATACTTGCCAAAAAGATAAAGGCAGATAGAGGGTTTGTCACTTCAGTTGACGCCAACCGGGAAATGTCCATCGCCTCAACCTTCAACTTGGATCCAACACAAGCCACTCAAGTGGTATCCTGCCTTAAGAACTTAAATAGCGGCTATTCCTATCTTAAGAGCCCGGCCATATATACTAAGGCGGACTCCCACCCCAAGTTATTTAGTCTTTTCCCGGAGGGAGAGAATAAAATTTCCAGCTTAATCTCCATACCCTTAAAGAGCATCGAAGGGGAGATAACCGGATTTCTGTATTTGGATAGAAAATCTAACGGCAAAGGCAATCCGCCCTTCAGTTCGCAGGAATTCAATTTCGCAGTTGCTTTTGGTGATTTATTGGCAATCAAGTTGACTCATCTGGAAAAGAAAAAATTGGAAGAAGATAATATAAACCTAAGAAGACAATTGGAAGAGAAATGCTGCTTTTCTAACATCATAACCACTGACCAGAAGATGTTAAATGCCTTGAAGAAAACAGAGCAGCTTAAGGATTCCAATTTACCTATACTAATTGAGGGTGAAACCGGCACCGGCAAAGACCTTTTGGCTAAAGCCATTCACTATCACAGCAATCGTAAAGACAAGAAATTTGTGGCAATCAACTGTGCCGCCTTTCCGGATACCCTTTTGGAAAGTGAGCTTTTTGGCCATAAGAAAGGTGCTTATACTGGCGCGGTTGAAGACAAGAAGGGGCTCTTAGAAGAGGCAGACGGAGGCACACTTTATATAGATGAGGTGGCGGATATGCCTCTTACTACTCAGGTTAAACTTCTGCGTGCTTTAGAGGAGAAAGAGATAATCCGTTTGGGCGAGACTGTTCCCAGAAAAGTTGATATCCGGGTCATCTCCGCCACCAACAAGAAAATTGAAGAGGAAATGGCAGCGGGCCGTTTCCGCAAAGACCTCTATTACCGCCTCAATACGGTGAATGTGAAACTCATTCCCCTGAGGGAAAGAAAAGGGGATATACCCCTTTTGACTGAACATTTCATAAAGATTTATTCTAAGGACCCCTCCGAAAAGGAGCTTTCCCGGATTATTCCCACAATGATTGAGCTATTTATGGGCCACGATTGGCCCGGAAACGTAAGAGAACTGGAAAGTGAGGTCAGGAAGTTGCTTGCTCTAAGAGATGAAAGTGGAAGGATATGCTCGGATCTTCTCTCTGATAGATTCTGCCTGCCGGAGAAAACAAATCTAAAAGAGCTTTCTCTGTACCAGAGGGTGGGCATCTGGGAGAAGCAATATATCTTGAAGGCTTTGCTTGAAAACAATTGGATTAAGAAAGCAACTGCCTCAGTTTTAAATATCCCGGAATCATCTTTGCGTTTCAAGATGAAACAGTATAACATAGTCAAACCGCAATAACAGCAAAACTCCTATCTATTTACCGCCAAATCTTGCGTTAGTTTAATCCCTTACAAAACAATGGTTTAATCATATTACAAGAAATTTTTGGCTTTTCTATTCGCAACTTGTTGCGTTTTTGGAATAAAACTCGATTTATTAGCTCTCTTATGTATTCTTCTAACTTATTGTTTCAAAATAAGTTAAAAAACTTTTCAAAAAAGAAAAAAGGGGAATTAACTTGGCATAGATTTTGATATGAAACTAATTAGCGGTTTTTCCCTTTCTTCCACACTAAACCCCCTGGAGCCTTGTCTCGGTATAATAGAGGGCAAACGGACAAGGCTCCTATCTTTTTAGATTCCCACGCCTTTATGGTTCGACCTTGCCCTTCGAATTCCTCAGGGTGGTGAGCGATTTGTCCTGAGCGAAGTCGAAGGAAGTCGAACCACTTACCATCTCTTCGAGCCTGAGCCTCAGAGCCGAAGGCCTGAGTAT
>DASWLN010000147.1:0-3662 GCA_036396115.1 Candidatus Zixiibacteriota bacterium | reverse complement strand
GGTTTCTCTTCTGGCACCGGGTCTGGCTCCGGAAATCGCATCCGCCGCCTGAACCAAGACTGAATAAGCTGACTCCTGCACCACATCTTCATGATGTGAGGCAATAGCGTTTAATGCTACCGGATGCTCTCCGTATTTTTGAGCTATGTTATAACCTATTTCAGAATGAGTCCCTTCAGTTTCTCGGTCAACCGCCTTGCCGATGTCATGTAACAAGCCGCACCTCTTGGCTAAATTCGAGTCCATCTCCAGTTCGGCTGCCATCAGCCCGGATAAGAATGCCACCTCTTCACTGTGCTGGAGTACATTCTGTCCATAGCTGGTTCTATATCGCAGCTTGCCCAAAAGTTTTACTAGTTCCGGATGGACTCCATGTATACCCACATCAAAGCAAGCCTGCTCTCCGGTTTCGCGGATTATCACTTCCATCTCCTTCTCGGATTTCTCAACCACCTCTTCAATTCTGGCTGGGTGAATCCTGCCATCGGCAATCAACTTCTCGAGAGCCATACGGGCTATTTCTCTTCTTATGGGGTCGTAACCGGAAAGGATAACTGCCTCTGGGGTGTCGTCTACGATAACATCAATCCCCGTGGCGGTCTCAAAAGACCTAATATTTCTGCCTTCCCTGCCGATTATTCTCCCTTTCATCTCGTCATTCGGCAGATTGACCACTGACACAGTAGTCTCCATAGCATGGTCAGCCGCGCAACGTTGAATAGCCGAGATGATGATATTCTTTGCTTCTTTCTCTGCTGTTTGCTCCGCCTTCTCTTTTATGTCCTTGATTAGCTGAGCCGCTTCCCTTTGTGCCTGTGCTTCCAGGTTCTCCATCAGAATTTTCTTCGCCTCCTCTGCGGTCATCTGAGCAACCCTCTCCAGCTGTTTATTCTGCTCAGCCACAAGTCGGTCCAGCTCGGCATCACGCAACCGAATAGCTTTTTCTCTGGCAAATATAGTTTTATCCTTATTCTGTAAATCTCTTTCTTTCTTGTTTAAAATATCTACCTTGCGGTCTAAGCCCACTTCCCTTTCCTGGAATCTCTTCTCAAGCTTTTCCAGTTCCATCTTCTTGTTCTGGATTTCGCGCTCAAAGTTCACTTTGGCTTTGTACCATTCATCCTTGGCTTCTAAGACCGCCTCTTTTTTCTTGATTTCAGCTTCCTTTTCCGCTTCCTGTATTATCTTGCCGGCTAACTCCTCCAACTTGGCTAATTTGCTCTCCCCCATTCTACGGCTAACAAACCAACCCAAAATGAAAGCCAGCACAGCTACCAGTACACCACCTGAGATTATCATCCAAACCGGAATCATAACTTCCTCCTTATGCTAAAACAAAAAACCCCACTCACCATAGTGTCGTCTTCAATTAGACTCTGATAAATCTAATTGAATCTGCTAAACTGCAAGTGGGGATAGATAAGTTAAGCTTCTTCCCTTAAACTGTCATCTAACCATTTCAAGAGAGTTTGGGCCTTCTCTTCAACTTGAGAAAGTTTATTCTCTTTATCTATCTTCTCTTTAAAGAGCTCATCTGCGATATTCATGGCAGCCAAGACAGCCACTTTACTATAAGTCCGGCTTGGCAGTCCTTCCGCCACTTCCTTCATCTTCCGATCAAGGTAAGTTGCAATTTTCCTTGTGTATTCATTGTCAACATCGCTTCTGATCGGATAATCTTCACCAAAAATATTTACCGTCACAGATTGCTTCTTATTTTCCATAATATCTGATTTGAAAACGAAATGGTTAAAACCTTACCTATCACCCTTTTATTTAATTAAAAAATACGATTAGAAAAACACATTGTCAAGCATTAATTAGAGACCACTGGGTAATTTGGAGTGTTCACCTTTAGGTGAACCGCATTAGGGTTCTTTGTTTGTCCCGTAGAGCGGGATCCTGTGGACAAAAGGTTTTTAGGCCCCGCTAAAGCGGGACACTCCAGAAAGACCTTTCCCTGTTCAACTTTTTCAACCTCTCAACTAACTCAATCCTTCCAATGCACCAAGCCTCTCCACCAGCTTTTCCAGCTTGGCTTTTATCCTCATTTCCCTCTGGGTCCTGGTTTGCTCAATTCTCGAGAGCTTCTCCTTCAATTTTCGGTTTTCCTCTTCAAGCTCGCCGCTTGTTTTCTTCATCCCTCCTATTCCAACCCTCAATTCGCTGTAAGAGGAAGAAAGCTGCTTATTCTCCTCTTTTAAGCGGTCCATTGCTTTTAAAACTAAATTTATCTTTTTTTCCAGTTTGTCGAAAGTTTCCAATTGCATACGCTTTTCCTTTTCCTATTTGCGCAATTCCGCTCCAAATTGCTTTTTCAATCGACTAACTATATTTTGATGCGCTTTCTCCACTTCTTCATCCGTTAAAGTCTTTTGTGAAGACCGGTAGGAGATGGAATAAGCCAAGCTCTTCTTGCCCTTCGGAACTTGCTTGCCTTGGTAAAGGTCAAACAACACCAGCTCCTCCACTAAATCCTTACCGCCTGCTCTTATGCTTTCTTCAATATCTCCAGAGAGTATTTCCTGGTCAACTATTATGGCCAGGTCCCGTCTGGAACTGGGAAATCTCAATAAAGGTGTGAAACTCTTTTCAAAACACGACCATTTGCTCAAAAGGTCAAAATTCAATTCCGCCAAAAAAACCTTATCTTTAATACCAAAATCATCCAGAATCGCCCTCGCCACCTGTCCGCAGAATCCAATCACTTCGTTATCGATTGAAAGGGTTAAGGAGCATTCTCTTTCAAAGGGCTCTCTGGTGTGAGCAACAAACTTCAAATTAGACACGTTCATATCTTGGAGTATTTCCTCTATTATCCCTTTAAGGTCAAAGAAATCTACTTCCTCTTTATAGTTCTCTCCCCATTGCATCGGCTTACGTCTTCCAGAAAGAGCTAAACATAGGTCATGCCTTTCCTCCGGCAGTTTTTCTTTTGCTTTAGGAAGGATGACTTTGCCCAATTCAAACAATTTCAGGTCTTTTTGTTTATGATTCTTGTTATGGGCAATAACTGCCAACATGCCGCAAGCCAGAGAAGTGGCAAGAACAGAAAGCTCTTCACTTAGAGGATTTCGTATTGTCAAGGGCTTTTCCTGGGGATTTATTTTTTCTAGAAGCTTAGGGTCAACTAAGTTGCTGGTGATTATTTCAAAAAACCCTCTTCCAATTAATAAATTCTTAACCCTTTTCTGTATCTTTTCCTCAGTTGAAATCTGATTCAATAAAGAGCCACCGCTTCTGGATGATAGTCCTATCTTATCGTAGCCATAGACTCTGGCAATTTCCTCAATCAGGTCGATTCCCCTTGTCAGGTCAGGTCTAAAAGTCGGTATCTCCACTTCGAGAATCTCACCCCTATCTTGAGTTTTCAATTCCAGGCTTTCAAGTATACCATTCATCTCTTGAGAAGAAAGGGAGATGTCCAAAAGCTGGTTTGCCCTTTTAGGCCTCAGCGTGATTTTCAGGGGAGAGATCGGCTTAGCATAATTATCCACTCTGCCTTGCAGGACTTCTCCTCCGGCTAATTGGCTCATTAGTTGCGCTGCGCGGTCAATAGCAAGCTCGGTAATATTCGGGTCAGCACCTCTTTCGAAGCGGTAGGAGGATTCAGTTGAAATTCCGAGCTTCATTCGGCCCCTCCTTATCACCCTCGGGTCAAA
>DASWLN010000146.1:0-3070 GCA_036396115.1 Candidatus Zixiibacteriota bacterium | reverse complement strand
TGATATAACACGCTGCAAAGGGTGCGAACTGTGCAGGGTGGCATGCCCGCATAACGTTATCGAGATGTCCAAGAAGTTCAGCCCCACCGGATATTATCCTGCGATCATGGTAAGACCGGAAAAATGCACCGGTTGTGCCTTGTGTGCTATGGTTTGTCCGGATGTGTCAATTGAGGTCTATAAAGAAGAGACGGTTTCAAAGGAGAAATGAAGATGAGTGAGAGAATCTTAATGAAAGGTAACGAAGCATTGGCCGAGGGAGCAGTCAGGGCAGGATGTCGTTTTTTTGCCGGCTATCCCATAACTCCCCAGAACGAAGTCCCAGAGTATATGTCCTGGAGAATGGCTCAAGTGGGAGGAACTTTCATTCAGGCGGAAAGCGAAGTGGCCGCCATAAATATGCTCTTTGGCGCAGCTGCCTGTGGAGCAAGAGTCATGACTTCCTCCTCTAGTCCGGGAATAAGCCTCAAGCAGGAAGGAATCTCATACACTGCCAGCGCTGAACTTCCAATTTTTTATGCCAACGTAACTCGAGGAGGTCCGGGATTGGGAAACATTGCGCCTTCTCAAGGTGATTATTATCAGGCAACCAGAGGGGGTGGGCACGGTGATTATAGAGTTATAGTCTTAGCTCCGAATTCGGTCAATAATATGGGGAATTTCCCTAAAATGTGTTATGATTTGGCATTTAAATATCGGATTCCGAGTATGGTTTTGGCAGACGGAGTATTGGGTCAGATGATGGAGCCGTTGGAATTTGATTTCGAGCCAATTGACCCCAAGAAGTTGCCGGAAGGGGAATGGGCTTTGGGAAATGCGGAAGGCAGGGAAAGAAAGGTAGTAAGGTCATACGATTTGAAGCCCGGGGGAATGGAAAAGCATAACTGGAAATTGGACAAGAAATACAAAGAGATAGAAGAAAAAGAGGTTTTATACCAAACCTTCTCAGTTGATGATGCGGAGATTTTGATAGTTGCCTTTGGCACCTGTTCCCGCATTGCCAAATCAGCCCTGAGTTTAGGTCGCTCGCAGAAACTCAAAATAGGTCTTCTCAGACCTATAACTTTATGGCCCTTCCCAACCAAAATATTGAATCAACTGGCTTCTAAGATAAAGAAGATATTAGTGGTGGAGATGAACTTAGGGCAGATGTTAGATGATGTTAAGATAGCAGTAGAGGGAAAGGCTGAAATCGGCTTTCATGGCCGTCCAGCTGGCGGGATACCAACTCCGGAAGAGATTCTCGAGAAGGTTAAAGAGATGGTTTGAGCCCCAGGAGGAAAAATGGAAAAGAAGGTATTTAGTAGAAATGAAGGTTTAACTGATATCAAAATGCGCTACTGTCCGGGATGCGGTCATGGCATAGTTCATAGAATGATTGGAGATGTATTAGTTGAGCTGGGAATACGAAAGAGAACCATCGGAATAGCTCCAGTAGGGTGCTCAGTTTTCGCGGATGAGTATTTCAACTGCGATATGATTCAGCCAGCCCATGGCAGGGGACCAGCAGTGGCAACCGGAATGAAGAGAGTTAAGCCGGATTGCATCGTTTTCAGCTATCAGGGAGATGGGGACTTGGCTTCAATTGGCATGGCGGAGACAATTCATAGCGCGGCTCGAGGCGAAAACATAACCATAATTTTCATCAACAACGCCATTTTTGGAATGACCGGTGGTCAGATGGCTCCCACCACTTTGATAGGACAGAAATCCACTACCAGCCCGGCGGGAAGAGATGTGAAGCTGGCTGGGTATCCAATCAGAGTGTGTGAGCTTTTGTCCGCTTTGAATGGTCCAGCTTATTTAGTTAGAACATCCTTGCATAACTCCGCAAATGTGGTCAAGACCAAGAAGGCGATAAAAAGAGCTTTTCAGATTCAGATGGAAGGAAAGGGTTTTTCCTTGGTTGAGATTCTATCTCAATGTCCGACCAATTGGGGTATGACGACGCTTAAGTCGATTGAGTACATTGCCGAGAATATGGTTCCTTATTATCCCTTAGGAGAATTCAGGACTCCGGAGGATAAGAAAGCCAAGGCGGAAGCGGAAACTCTAAAAGGTTAAAAACTTAATTTGTCGATATCTGGAGGGACAATGTATCAAGGTGTGATAATGTCAGGTTTCGGAGGACAGGGGATAATCTCGGCTGGGGTAATCTTAGCTTACGCTGGAATGATAGATGGCAAACATGTTACTTTTTTTCCTGCTTATGGGGCAGAGATGAGAGGTGGAACCGCCAATTGCTCAGTCATCGTCTCCGACCAGGAAATAGCCGCTCCAGTGGTGTCCACGCCCGAAAGCTTAATAGTGATGAACGAGCCGTCATTGGCTCGATTCGAGACAACACTCAAGCCCAAGGGATTGCTTTTGATAAATAGCTCCTTAGTTTCAGGCAAACCTAAAAGAGGCGACATCGACGTGCATTATATACCCGCTAACGGCGTAGCCGAGGAGATTGGAAGCATAAGATGTGCCAATATGGTGATGCTGGGTGCATTGGCAAAAAGGACTGGTGCGGTCAAAATCGAAAGCATTATGAAGTGCCTGCCCAAGGTATTCACCAAAGCCAAGAAAGAGATTCTGGATATGAATATTGAAGCCATGAGAAGAGGAGCCCAATCTTAGCTTGACAGAAAGCGAAATATACTTTTAATTGAAAGTCGCCGAAAGTTTGGCGACTTTTTAGTCTTGACCACATTTCTCAAGATAATAATTATAATATAGAGCTTGGCAAAATTATACTTTTCCCTAATTAAAGAAGGAAATTCCCTCTCCCCTTTGGGGAGAGGGATAGGGTGAGGGGGAGCAAACTCTCTTAAGAAGCCCCCTCACCTTAATCCTCTCCCCGCAGGGGAGAGGAGACAAAAGGCAAGAAAGTGTTTAACTTTTAAACATACTAATTATTATTTTTACTAAACAATAATGGTTCCGTTAGCAGAAAAGATTGAAAAGCAATTTCTTCCCTTTGTCGTCAAGCCAGGACGCTACGTCGGGAATGAATTAAATGTGATTAGAAAGGAGCACCCCGGCAAGACGAAAGTAGCTTTGGGGTTTCCGGACCTTTACGAAA
>DASWLN010000145.1:0-8045 GCA_036396115.1 Candidatus Zixiibacteriota bacterium | reverse complement strand
TAAGCTTTCCGGTGGAGAAAAGCAGAGGGTAGCTTTAGCTTCGGTTCTGGCAATGCAGCCGAAATATCTGGTTCTGGATGAAGCGACTTCGCTTCTGGATTCAAAAGACAGAAAAGATTTTTTGGCTCTGATAGAAAGATTATCATCTCAAGGCATAACCTTGATCCATATCACTCAATTTCCCGAAGAGGCGAATTTAGCAAAAAGGTTAGTGGTTTTATCTGAAGGGAAGATAGTTATGGATGGCTCTCCTTTAGGCATCTTTCAAAGGGTAAGAGAGTTAGAGAATATAGGTTTAGATGCCCCCTTTAATTACAGAATGTCAAATCTTTTAGCGCGCAAGGGCTGGTTAGACCAGGGAAGAGTGTATTCGATCGAAGAGATTGCAGATAAAATAGCTCAGAAGATTCCAAATCCGGATGCGGAAGAGAAAACAAAAGACGAGACTGAAACCATAATCGAAGTTGAAAACCTTTCCTTTTCTTATGCACAGGCAACTCCCGACCATAAGAAAGTTCTAGCTGGAGTAAGCTTTAAAGTCGACAAGGGTGATTTGGTTGGTTTAATCGGTCCGAGTGGCTCAGGTAAGAGCACTCTGGTTCAACATCTAAATAGGCTTTTGAAGCCATCGGGAGGTAAAGTAATTTATAAAGGTAAAGACATAAACTCAAAAAACGTTAATCTGAAAGATATTCGCCAGAAAGTTGCTTTAACTTTTCAATTCCCGGAGCTTCAGCTTTTTGCGGAAACGGTTTTCGATGATATCGCTTTCGGTCCGAGAAATTTGGGGTTGGGCGAAGAAGAAGTGAGAAAAAGAGTGAAAGGCTCAATGGGTATTTTAGGATTGGATTTTGAGAGTTTCGCCCTTCGTTCACCTTTTTCCCTAAGCGAGGGAGAAAAAAGAAGAGTTGCCATAGCAGGAGTTCTCTCTTTGAATCCTGAAGTCTTAATTTTGGATGAGCCGACAGTTGGTTTGGACCCACAAAATACCAGAAATTTGAAATCAATAATCAAGAATCTAAATCAAAACGGAATGACCATAATCCTTGTTTCTCACAACCTGAATCTAATAGCCGAAATAGCACAAAAGGTGATACTTTTGGATCAGGGCAGAATAATTAACTATTGCTCCAAACAGGAATTCTTTGAGGATTTAGATAGATTGGGTAGGCTCGACTTGGAGATTCCCCCAACGGTCTATTTAATCTCAAAGCTTAAGGAAAAAGGGGTCAGTATAATCGAGAATTCCTATGATTTAGAAAAGTTGGTGCAAGATGCCTGAAAAACCGCCAGAGTAAAGAACGTTCTGCAATTTTGTTTTCTTGTTTCTCCAAAAAGAACTTGACAGATTTTGACTACTCGTTATATTGAAAAGGTGGGGATTTACTGACTTCATCCAGCTGGGGGATAGGGATGAAAGAGGGGGAGGCTCGCTTAGGTTTGTTTCTTACCATTTAAGTTCTATTTAATTGAAAATCAAATGCCCTAATTAAAGGGGATAATCTTATTCTTTTTAAGGAGGTCGATTCAAAAATGATTCGAAAAATCATTTGGACGCTGTTGCTTTGTATCTTTTTTGCCGGCTTCGTTTTTATCCCAAACAGCTCAGCACGTCCTTGGCCTAAGGCAAGCCCGTGGATAGAAGATAAGGCCGTGGGGATTCCACATACTCGTCCTTCTATTGAAAATAGGGGTGAGCCTCTTAGCAGAGCAAGTCTCCCTATTGACGGGAATAGTTGGAGAAACGATGGCAACAATAACAGAGTAATTGTGTGGCTGGATTTCCTAATGTTAGAAATCAAAAGGGTAAACGGAAGATAGGATGAAAAAACTATCTGATCCTGAAAAGGAAAAACCGCTATATGAGTTGGAGCGGCTGGATTTGCTTCTTTTTGAGAAGAAATTCAAGCTGGCTTTAGCTGAACTCAGAGAGTTGGAGAATCAGAAGGTTTTTATTGAAGCGAATTCCCAATCCGGTCACTTCTATACTATCTTCTCCGCAACTCTCAATAATCTGGGTAATCATCAAGAGGCCTTAGAAAAGGGCTTGAAGGCTTTTGATATCTTGAAACATACAAACGAAATAGAAAAAATAGTTAGAATTCAGACAATCTTGGGCGATACCTACCTTCGGTTGGGAGACCTAAAAAATGCCCAAGCAGAATACAGGGACTCCTTTGCCTTCTATCGTAGCCAAGAGCCTTGTAAGAAATCGCTTCATTTATACAATAAATTAGCCCATGTATGTTTTGTCGAGGGGAAATTTGGGGAAGCGATTGAGTATCTGAGAGACGGCATAGAATGCGCAAAGAGTTTGAATGATAGGAATGTGTTATTCCAGTTGGGTGGCAACTTAGGTTTAGTTTACGTTTTCTTGGGAAAATTCGAATTAGCAGAAGAACTTCGTCTTCTTTTCAAGCATCCCAGTATGCAGCAAAATGAGGCTTTCCAGATTGATTGGTTTCTTGGTTACGCTTACGTTTTTATGATGAGAAGAAAACTCGCTGATGCTGAGGATTACTTGGATAAAAGCTATGACTTGATATTAAGGCACGGTGCAACGAGAGAGAAAGCTATTTATCACGAATATTCAGGGCAGCTGACTTTTATTACCGGCGATCTTCTTTCAGCGGAAAGACATTATCAGGAAGCCTTGAAAATAGGAGAGGAGATTGCTCCTGAAGGTGATATCATAAGCCAGACCTGTCGGCTTTTGGCTGAATTGCGATTTGCTCAAGGAAATTACGATGAAGCTTCAGCATTCTGTCAGCGTTCTTTAGGTGTTTGCCAAAAGATCAAAGAGAGATTTGAAGAGGGGATAGTTTATAGAATCTTGGGTCAGGTTTATGCCAGCAAAGGAGAATTTGAATTGGCCAAAGAAAACTTTGAGAAGGGAATTTCTATTCTCAAAGAAATAGGTGCCAAGTACGAGTTGGGTAAAGTTTATCTTGAGGCCGGAAAATCAGATTGTTATAGCTACTTTGAAAGACTGAAACTGTTGGGTCAGGCTGAGGATGCCTTAAGAGATACTGATTCGAAATATCTTTTAGCTAAGAATTATTTAGCCCTGGCTGACCTACTATATGAAAATGAGCAATATGAAAAGGGAATCTCCTTTGCCAAAGAAGCAGAGAAGATATTTGGGGAATCGAACGAGAAAGAGGATTTGAGCCTGGCAATTAGAATCAGAAAGAAACTTGAGAGTAAAGCTGGTCAAGAAAGTATAGCTGACAAGAAATCAAATTTGATCTTCTCGAACATAGTTACCCAAAATCGGGAGCTTTTGGATATAATCAAAAGAATGGAGCAGGTTTTGAATACCGATTTAACCATACTGTTAGAAGGTGAAACCGGGACAGGAAAAGACCTTTTAGCTAAAACCATTCATTATAATGGCAATAGGAAAGACAAAAGGTACATTGCCTTAAACTGTGCTAACTTACCAGAAACCCTCTTTGAAAGCGAACTTTTTGGATACAAGAAGGGCGCTTTCACCGGTGCCAACTTGGATAAGAAGGGGCTTTTGGAAGAGGTGGATGGCGGCACACTGCTTTTAAATGAAATCGGGGAGATTCCATTGTCCGTTCAAGCTAAGCTGCTCAACGTAATCGAAGAAAAAGAATTCACCCGCTTGGGAGACACTAAACCCATAAAAGTGAATGTTAGGTTTATTGCTGCCACCAACCAGGATTTGAAGAAAGCGGTGGAACAAAGGCGCTTCCGGGAAGATCTGTACTATCGCCTGAGTGTAATAAAGGTGGAATTACCTCCACTGAGAGAAAGAAAAGAAGATGTTTTGCCTTTATGCCATTATTTCTTGGAGAAACATTGTAATGGCAATTGCGATAAAATAGAGACATTGAGCCGAAAGATAGCAGAGAGTTTGTTTTTCTATGATTGGCCAGGAAACGTTCGTGAATTAGAGAATGAAATCCTGAAATTCTCTGCCCTTATGGGAACAAAGCAAGGGAGCGATTTAGATAGGTTCATCCAGCAGATGAGGATGGAGAAATTAGGACCTCACCAGAATGGCTCAATAGCGGAAAGAAAAGTGGAAATGGAAATTGAGGAGATAGGGAAAGCGCTCAAGGTTTGTAATAATATCAAAGCCAGTGCGGCTAAGATGCTGGATATGCCAGAATCGACCTTGAGGCGGAAGATAAAGGTATATAATATTTCGGAAGTTTCAGAAAAGAAACCATAAGTCTACTCCAAAATCATTCCAGCTTGAGTTTAAGCCTCCATTCTTGGAGGATAACCCGCAATTTCTTGCGGGTAATTTTTTATTTTGGGATAAAGACTTGCGAGTATCCTCAATAACAACCTCGCAACTTCTTGCGATTCTCGTGTTTTCTGAGCAGAAAACCAGCGTAGTTGAAGTTTCTTCATCATCATATTGTGCAATTGATTACAAACAATCTGAGCTAGATGACAGATTATTGGCACAGAATTTGTAACAATATAAGAGGGGTAATTCGTAGAAGTTAATTTAGAGAAAGGGGGTTATGTGTTAAATAGAATGACAATTTCGTTGCTCGCAATAGGTTTATTGCTCTGCAGTTGCGTTAGCATAAGCATAGATACTGCATATCGCAAGGCTTGGGATAGAGCATTGCCTGAACATCGGATACAATATCTCGAACTAAAACCGGTGATGACCGAAGACGATGCAGATTCGTTTTTACAGATGACAGATGAAACACAAAGAGAGGAATGGCTAAGAAAATTCTGGAAAGCCAAAGACCCGACCCCCACCACCGAGAGAAACGAGTTCAAAGAGGAACATCAAAGAAGGGTGGCTTATGCCAGACAATACTTTGGCTCGCATTTCAGAGGCAATCGCCTTTGGGATGACAGAGGAGAAGTATATATCAAATATGGTGAGCCGGATGAGAGGGTTACACAAGTGGAAGGAGTGTATGGGGTTGGAAAGGAAGAACAAGAAGCAAGAAAACAGGAAGGTGAAGTTTGGAGATATTATAAGTATGATTTGACATTGCAGTTTCAGGATAATAAGCTTTTGGGTTTTTATGAGCTAACTCCTCATGTGGAAGTGCAATCAAAGGACGTTTATGGAGAAACCTATGAGGTGCAAGATGAAGTTGATTTCAAATCAACGGTAGCCACCAAGATTGACATTCCTCGCGAGATTTACCATCACGATTATGAAGGCGACGTTTTGGATTATGCTTTAGACATAGTCAGATTCAGAAATACGGGGGATAATTATGAAGTTGATGTAAACCTTGGTCTGCCCATAGAGCAATTAGGCAAAAAAGATGCAAATTATGTTTCATTCGTTAAGAGCATAGTTGTTTTTGACAATAATTACAAAGAGGTAAAGAGAGATAGCTCCATCGTGAATGTGAGAGTTGGTCAAGCTGTCAATTCATTGGTGATAGACCAAAACAGGTTTGTACTGAATTCAGGAGAGTATAAAGTTGCAGTAGAGGTAAGGGATTTAGTTTCCAGCCGAATTGGAATCTACAAAAAGGACATCCTATTGCCCGGTTATGTTCATCCCGAACAAAGAGAAATCAGTCAGATAGTGATGGCCACGGACGTTAGAAAGGCAACACAAGATGATAGTTTGTTAATGCAACGTAATGGTTTGGTGATAAGCCCGTTGCCCTCGAGGATATATTTTGCTGACCAGAAGATTTATTTCTATTATGAGATTTACGATTTGAAATTGGATAAGAGCGGAAAAGCCTATTACATCATACAAGCCGACTTAATAAATACCAAGACAAGAAAGAGAACTACTCTATACAAGACCAATCCGGTTGAATGCACGAAATCCAACACTTACGAGATAGACGAGATAGATGCGTTGGAGCTTAAACCCGGGGATTATATCTTAACCATCAAGGTTAAAGACGTGTTGGCAGATAAAGAGAAAAACACAGTAACTGCATTTAGAGTGATGAAAGATTAACTGCCGCCGCTCTTTTTGACTGTACTCTTTCATCAATTCGCTTCACAATATCTAGGGCAGCAGAAGGGTTGACAATGTGCAAGGCATTCTCACTTAACTTATCCAACTTTTCCGGATTTTCCATAAGCTGAATTATCTTCAAATCCAAGCTATCTAACTGATTAACTTTCATAGCCGCACCCTGCTCCAGGAAATAGTCGGTATTCCTTTCCTCCTGGCCGGGATAAGGCCTGAAGATGACTACCGGCAAACCTTTACTCATACATTCAGTGCAAACAAGTCCGCCGGCTTTAGTCAAAGCCAGATCAGCCATCTGCATCACCTCATCCATAAAATCAATATATCCAAAGCAGACACAGGGAATACCTCTTTTTTTCATCTCTTTTTGGTGTGCGGCACTAATACAAAAGTTAGCTCCAGATACCATCATCAACTGAAAAGGAAGATGAATTCGCAAAATGGAAGAGATTATGTCGTTTATCTTGGTTGAGCCAGCCATTCCACCCAGAATCAAAATGGTAAAAAGGTCGGGTTGCAGATTGCGTTTTTCTCGCAGTTTATTTTTATCTTTCTTTTGGGCGTAAACCGGGTCTATGGGTATGCCGGAGACAATAATCTCCTTTTTATCAAGGCCCAAATAATCCTTATGCTTAATTAGTTGCCATTGAATTTCCTCTGTGGAGACAAAGAACAGGTCTTGTTCTTTCACCAGCCAGGCGGAGTGCAGAGCATAGTCAGTTACGACAGTGCCCAATACGAAGTTGAGTGCGTTTTTCTTTCTTGCCTCAGCTGCTGCCCAGCTGGATAAGAAATGCGCGGAGATAACAACATCCGGAGAAATGTTAGTTATGAATTTTTGGAATCTCTTGGTGATAAATTGATTTAGCCAGGTAGAGAATATGCCCTCCTTTTTGCCTTTATAAATATCCACCTGTTTGTTATAGATCCATCCCCAGAGGGTAGGGTGAAGGTTAGCTACTAAAAGATATCCCTCAGCGTAGATTGTTTTAAAAGGCCAGGGGGCGTACTTCAATATATCAACTACCTGAACTTGATCTTCGGGATGAAGCTGGAGATATGCCTTTTGCAAAGCCATGCAGGCGCTCTTGTGTCCTGCTCCAGCTGAGACATAAGCTAAAACTATCTTTCTTGGCATAGGTTGCAATTCCCCTTAAGATTCCATAAATATAAAATATATTCTTGCAGTCGTCAACTAAACTTTATTTTATCTTTGCTATTTTTCAAAGAAGCTCTTAGTTTTAAAAATCGGCAGAAAAGGAGAAAACTTTGGGAAGAAAGTGGAAAGTGCTTTTCCTCTACACCGCGAATTCATCTCGAAGTCAGATGGCTCAAGGTTTCTTGAGAAGTTTGGCAGGCAATAAATATGATGCGCAAAGCGCCGGTATTTCCCCCTCCATCCTTAATCCATTGGCGGTGAGGGTAATGCAGGAGATAGGGATTGATATCTCAAAACAAAACTCCAAATCGGTAGAAGTTTGTTTGAAAGAGAAGTTCGACTACATAATAACCGTCTGTGAGAATGCCAGGGAAACTTGTCCAAACTTTCCGGGCGGAGCTAACAAAAGTTATTGGAGCTTTGAAGACCCAGCCAACTCTTCTGGTGATGAAGACGAGAAAATGAAAGGTTTTAGAAAAGTTAGAGACCAGATAGCTGAGAAGATAAGAGGATTTATCAAGATCGCACCTGAACCCCCCTCCCGTGGGCGATGAAAGGTGTATCTTTTGGAGGCAGAAAAGAACAAACTAACTAAAGCCTATTCCGGCGTCAGGCCAGAGATGCTGAAACAAGCAGATGCTGAAACAAGACTGTCCTGGCGACAGGCCAGAGATGCTGAAACGAGTTCCCTTCGACTTTGCTCAGGGACGGTGAGCGTAGTCGAACCGTCAGCATGACAGCCTGATCTGGTTTTACGGTTTTTGTCATCCCGAACTTGTTTCGGGATCTCGATTTGGTTTGATTCGGTTTGGTTTTGAATTTTGGGTTCTTTACAACTGGGTAGGGCTAGGATAGAAAATAGGATCAGCCCTTAGTGTTTTCCCCGCTTTTTAGGTCAAACAGATGACAACGATTGAGATTGAATAAGAA
>DASWLN010000144.1:0-4028 GCA_036396115.1 Candidatus Zixiibacteriota bacterium | reverse complement strand
GCTCCATCCTATCTGCAGTAAGACCGTCATCTAAAATCTTGAGCGCATCCTCAAACTCACCCTGGTATAAGGGAATTAGAGATAAACAAGTCCTTCCCATTGCTCTTTCATCTTTGTCATCACTTACAGAAAAGACCCTGTAGCAACTCTCAGCTTTTGGATATTCTCTTTTAAAAAGATACATATGCCCCAGTTTTTCTAAGGACCCATAGAAATCTGGTTTTATCTCTAAGGCTTTTTTGTAAGATTCAATTGCTTGGTCCAATTTTCCATTATAGGCATAAAGATCAGCTCTTGTATCATAGGGATTAGGTTCATTCGGTGCCAGGGATATGTATTTGTTTATTGCCCAGATAGATTTCTCAAAATCCCCCATTCCGCTGTGGGCATAGGCAAGCTCATTATATGCTAATTTATAAAGAGGGTCTATCTCAATGGCTTTGTTCAAATAGTAGACAGCCTCCTCAAACAGTCGCGAATGATCATAAAAGAGCCCTAATCTAAAAAATGCTTCTTTCTCTTCTGGATAGCGTTCGACTATCTTCTGTAGTTCCTTAATGTATTTAGATGAACCCCCCGAAACGTATGCTGCCTCGTAATATGCTTTTATGTAACATTTTTCCTTGTAACCGGCATTTTTAGAGTATTTTACTGCTTTAGCTATGAATTCTTTATTCCAATCAAGTTTAGCTAACTGATAATATGCCATTGCAAAAGTAGAATCATACTCCAAAGCTTTCCTGAAACTTTGCTCAGCTTCTTTGAAATAAATCTTATTATAGTAATCAACTCCCTCCAGATAGTAACGATATGCTTCAGGTGAATGGGTAGTAACATCCGCAACCAAAGGGTCTGGTTCTTTCTGTGCCATTGAAGGTAGAGATAGGTCTTTTTTGATTTCTACTGTGAGTCTATCAACTAAGGGGAAAATATTCTCACCTGCCTGTCCGCTGATCCTCTGGGAAGCGATGGCATTGCCAGTTTTAACTTCTACTAATTGAGCTGTCAGTATTATCTCCGGCTTAACCTGTAAAACACTACCCAAAAGCATCCATTTAGCATTGGCTTTCTCTGCTACCTGAGTGGCTATTGCCCGGTCAACCCTTTTTATCCCTTCTTTACCCAATAACTTGAGGATATCATATAACCGCTGGCTGGATACTACCCTGAGATACCGTGACTCGGTCAGGTCAGTAATTAATAAATTGGTGATAATCTCTCCTAATCTAGTAGGATCTGCTGGGTCAACTAAATTGTCAAAATACATTATTGCTAAGGTATTCTCTGCTGCAGCAGCCTTTTTTTCTGGACTGATTTCAAATTTGAAGGGTTTAAGAATTAAGAAAAGTAAAACCAGGATGAAAACTACTGAAGCTGGAACTATAAAGGACAGAATTTTCTTTTTAGGCTTCACCACACTAACACCCGTGGTCTCCTTCTGCAATCCCTTCAAATCTGCTGTCATATCAGCCGCACTTTGATACCTGATATTGCGGTCTTTCTTTAAGGCTTTATCAACTATCCTCTGTAAGCCTTCTGGGACATTGGCTTTATATCTGGCCAGTGGTTCAGGGGTCTCATTTACAATAGAATAGATTATGGCGGCTTCATGCTCTCCCTTAAAGGGAAGCTGGGCGGTAATCATCTCATATAAAACCACACCAAAAGAGAAAATATCTGAACGCTGGTCTACTTCTATTCCTTGAGCTTGCTCTGGGGACATATAAGCCGCAGTCCCCAAGGTCGAGCCAGTTGTGGTCAGCTTGGTGGCACCTTTAAGCTTGGCCAAGCCGAAATCCATTATCTTCACCAAACCATCCTTGGTGACCATTATATTGTCAGACTTAATATCTCGGTGAACTATATCCTTCTGGTGAGCTCTGGATAACCCCTCTACTACTTGGATAGCAATTTTCAAGATTTCTTCTATAGATAGACCCTTTTTTTCGACCAATTCTTTTATATCCCTGCCCTCAATATATTCCATAGAAATGAAACATTCACCCTCGATTTCGTCTATCTCATGGATTGTGGTGATATTCGGATGATTAAGGGCTGAGGCTGCTTGCGCCTCGTGAATAAATCGAGCTTTGGCTTCAGAATCGCACAAAAGATGCTTGGGTAGAAACTTTAAAGCCACAATCCTATCTAGCTTGGTATCCTGGGCTTTATAGACCACGCCCATACCACCCTCGCCTAACTTCTCAAGAATCTTATAATGTGAAATCGTTTTGCCTATCATATTTTTTCTTCTATTCTGTAGCCGCAGACTTTATGTCTGCGAAGATTTTTGCGCCCAAATGGGCGGCTACCGGCATAATCTCTAAGTCTTTCCTTTAATCGATTCCTCAAAAGGTGGGAGATGGTCTTTCCGAGCATTTTGACCCCCGGGAAAGCTTCAATCACCATTTTAGTTAAAAATAGTGAATTGTCAATTGAAAAATTGATCAATACTGTGAGATTCTTGCAGTCGTTATATCTGAATCTATATCTATAAAAAGTGACGAGAAAAAAGTGGCGCTTTTTTCCGGATATACAAAAAATGAGTTAGGCAACTGCCCAACCCAAAGGGAAAATACTAACGCAATTCTCTTTAATCAAAACTTCAATGATTATTCAACCTGTTAAGCGCCCTGGCTTATGGCTTTCTTGTTGACCATGGCATATAAAGTAGGAATCAAGACCAGGGTCAGAAACATCGACACCAAAAGTCCACTTATCACCGTTACTCCCATTGGAGACCACAGCTCTGCACCCTCACCAATTCCCAAAGCCATAGGTATCAACGCCATAACCGTGGCCAAGGAGGTCATTAAAATAGGGCGAAGTCGTGTTCTGCCAGCTTTGATAACCGCCTCTTCTAATTCTAAACCTCTTTTCCTCAAAACGTTGGTATAGTCAACTAAGAGTATGGCATTTGAAACTACAATCCCTGCCATCATTATAATTCCCAAGAAAGAAAGAGTACTCAATGTTTTGCCAGTAAAAAATAATCCCCAAATCACACCAATTATTCCCAAAGGCACGGAGAACATAACAATAAAAGGATCCAGAAGAGATTCAAACTGCGCGGCCATCACCATGTACACCAGCGCCACTGCCAAAAGCAAAGCAAATAAAAGGACTTTGAACGAATCTTTTTGTTCTTGATAGCTGCCGGCCACGTTTATGCTGAATCCCTCCGGAATGCTTATTTCTTTCTTTATCCTGCTTTCCACATCGCGGGCTACGTCCCCTGCTGGCCTATCAGATACCTGACAACTGATGGAAACAAACCGCTCCTGGTTTTTCCTGTCGATCTTCACCGGGCCTTTGGTCTTAGTCACCTTAGCCAAGTTCGAAAGTGGCACTTGTTTTCCTGAAGGAGTACCAATAAAGATCTGATCTAAATCCAACAGGGTCCTTCTATCAGCTTCCCTCAAGCGAACCGATATCTCGAATTCCTTTCCTAATTTGGGATCGAGGTAAAGCGACGCCACCTTACCGCCGACTTGCGTCTGAATCGTGCTCGCTATCTGTGAGAGGTTTAAGCCCAAAGCCGAAGCTTTGTCTCTATCTATCTGGATTTCGTATTCCGGCAATCCCTCTTCTCGGCTGATCTTGACATCCCTGCTTCCCGGAATACTCTTTACTATCCCGGCGACCTTCTGGCTTAAAGCAGATGAAGTAGCTAAGTCATATCCCCTCACCTCCACCAATACCGGAGCCGTTGCTCCAAAAGCTCCAATCCGACTGAAGAAGCCGCTGGGATTGTATTTTATGTCTGCATCCGGAATATGGTCAGTCTTAGAGCGTAAGAGCTCCACGATTTCAAACACTGACCTCTTGCGCTGTTTGGCGCTTACCAGTTCAACTCTTATGAGAGCCGAATGTGGACCGGTTATGTCACTGAAAAGAACGGTCATAGCTCCAAATCCCTTTCCCTCAACTCCAGCTCTCAGAAAGAAAGTTTCAACCTCCGGCACATTATCTCTTACTATCTTTTCTATTTGAGCTAAGACCTGACTTGTATGTTCTAAGTCAGTCCC
>DASWLN010000143.1:0-13931 GCA_036396115.1 Candidatus Zixiibacteriota bacterium | reverse complement strand
CATAAACCCACTTTCTGGATTCGCTTCCAGATAATACTCCAGGCAAAACTTCGCCTGAGTTGTATCATTACAAGCTTATGTGAAGCAATAATAAATTTATAGCCCAAACTCTCCGATGTCAATATCTTACTTAGTACCTCACCTATTCCTTTAATTCAGCAGAAAGGGGAGAGGAGATTAGTTTGTGAAAGAGGAGATTAGTGGAATTGGTTTATTCGTGAGAACTAAGGGATTATATATAAGGTATTTTTTGGGTGGAAGCAATCTTATCCGTGCCTATATGATAGAAAGGGCGCGGGTTTAATAAGGAGTCATCTAAATAGGAAGGAAATGCACTTTTGTAATGGTTTTGGTACTCCATTAAGAAGTAACATCAGGAGAATTTAAGAGGTTTGTATGGGGATTGGGAAGCGAGAGGAAAGAAAATCAATATTAACCCCGCGGGAACTTCCCACCTGTAAGATCGGGATTAAAGCAATTTGTGAGTTTTTGTGTCATTCCTGTCCCGCATTTCTGCGGGATAAACTGCAGCAGGGCTTGTCCCGTACTGGATACGGGAAATCCAGAATAAAAAAAGCGAGTATGGATCCCCGATTAAACCCTCGGGGATGACAAAACATAGTAGGGGCAATTTCCCGCTTTTAGCGAGATGTTCCACATGAATTGCCCTTACAAGCTATTTCCCCAATATCTTAAACATGCCCGTGCCACAGGCAGGACATTTGCCTTTTATTGCTTTCCTGCCGTTTTTTAAAGTTACTTGTTCTTCATCTTTCATTTCTTTCTTTGATTTACATTTCAAACAGTATGCTTGCATGTTAACTCCTTTTCTGCCATTTTGTTGTTTTTAAATTATAAATGAACCTTTGATAAACAATGCTCACAAGCACTCCTTAACACGCTATCCTTGCATGCTTCAGAGACGGGCCAGGGGTTTAGTTATTTTGTCAGGTGCCCCACAGCAGAGCTGTGGGCCACCCGCCTGTCTCTGTTCTAAGCAACCCAACTTCTGTTTAGGTGGGGTACATTTATGTCAACCAGTCCAAACTAAATTAATTCTCCAGCATCCTCTTTCTCACCATCCTTACTGGAATGGTGCCGAAGCTTAACAGCTGGTTATGAAAATCTTTTAGATTCAACGGTCCCTTTTTCTTGACCTCTTCTCTAAGTAGCAATATCTCCATTTTACCTAAGCAATAGGTCATAGGTTGGGTGGGGGTTTGAGTATATCTTTTGACTTCAGCTATGGCATTGGTCTTTTCTAATTTAGCCACATCAATTAGCATATCAACTGCTTGGTCAAAATTCATTTTTCCGGTATGCAGACTAGTATCAATTACCACTCGACAGGCGCGCCAGAGTTGGTCTTTGAGCTGATGCAAGCGGGTACGAGGGTCAGTATAGAACCCCTGTTCATACATCATCTCCTCACAGTAAAGCGCCCATCCTTCAGCAAAAAGGGAGGTGCCGAATTGCCGCCTGACCTTGGAATTCACTCGATTGGAATGCACCAATTGCAAGTGATGGCCCGGATAAGCCTCATGTAAGGCGGTTAGAACCGCACCAAAGGTGTTGTGTCCTTCCATTTGCTCTTCCTGTTGTTCCGGAGGAAGGTTTTCGTTTACGGGCGTAACCCAGAAGAAACCTTCCTGTTTTTCCTCAAACGGGGCAGGGGAAACATAGGCTCCATAAGGAATCACATTTCTCTGGAATGGCGGGGTTTCCATAACACTCAAATTTTCTCCGGGAGGAATTGTTACCAAATCTTTGTTTTTGACAAAATCCTTAGCCCGATTCATCTCAGCGGTATAGAAATCCAAAAGCTTATTCTTAGGAGGATGAGATTTCTTAAGTTCGGCGATTATCTCAACCCAGCTCTTTTTCGGGTCAATGCTGGCAGATAACTTCTGAAGTTCCTCCTGGGTTTGTTGGATGAGCTTATGCCCGATTTCCAATAGTTCATCTGCATTATAAGAAAGTTGATGATGTGTCTTTAACATAAAATCAAACAACTCTCTGCCCAATTTGAAATCTCCATTTGATTTGGGAAGGATTTGCTCTTTTAGGAATGCAACATAATCATCCAAAGCAGTAACCACTTTCTGGTTGGCTGAAAGAAGAGCATCCTTCAATTGGGGAACCTTTTTTGCGAATTCAGGCAGAAGAATCAAGAAAAATTGTTTGCCATTAGTCGCCATTTCTATTCCGAGTTGAGTCCAGATTGGGGGAATATTCTTACCCTTTTTCAAGTTCTCCTTAGCCTGGTCCAATAGTCTGGGAATCTGCTCCATTCTGGCTAAGACTGATTTCATTCTCTTTTCTATTGGGGCAAAATCTCTCATCATTAAGATATAACATCCCCACAGAGTTATTTCCGGGCACAAGGAAGCATCTCTTTCGTAGCGATTGAATCCTTGTTCGATCCTTATTTCAGCTCTCAGTGAATTACTCAGGAGCTCCCAATCCAGCTGCTCATCTTTGGACAGGTCACTTTCTTTGAACTCATCTAACTTTTCTACATAAGACTCCAGCTTTTGAGTATAGTTCTGTCTGGTCTTCCTATCCACCTGGTCAAGCCTCTCATCGTATTTATGGATACCCATAAGGGTGGCTTCAAGCGGGCTGGTCATCCAGCGAAACTCTAAAATTGCGTCCACCAGGTTATTGAACTTTTGATTCACTCTTACCTCCTCTTTTCTGTTCCGAACGATTATATTCGAGAGCTCGATGCATAAATGCCTCCAAACGGGTTAACTGACTGTTATCCTCCAAACCATCGTAAGCCATATTTAACCAAGGAAAATTGCCGAAGTCTTCTTGCACTTTCCTGGATAAGGCGCAAGTTACATTTCCAGGCATGCAGGTAAAAGGCATGGTGTTTATGATTCCACATAAACTCTGCCTTATATAGTCTATTGATTTTCCAATGGAAAGGATCGCTTCGCCTCCAAAAGACCTGTCCAGATATGGTTGAGCCAGCCTTATCAGTCTGTCCACAGGCGCATCTTCCATACCTCCAAATCCATCTTTGGCTGCCTGGCAGAGGCTATGCTCGATCCTTTTCTGTATTGTCTCTTTGGCACAAGCTTTAAGATATTCAACATAGTCTTTACGATTCAGACTATGGTATCCATACATATAGGTAGTATAAGATATCCACTCTCCGAACGGAGCGAGCCAGACCTCACCACCCAGCTCCTCGATTTTCCCCTCCAGGAAGTTATTCGAGAAGGGATTGGAACGGATGTAAATTTCCCCGACGATTCCGATAATCGGTTTTTGGATATTCCGGTAAATTTCTATCTTCCCAAACTCGGCTTTTGCTTTCTTGAGAAATAGAGTCAAGTCTCCTCTTTTCTCAATGGTGTCGCATAGCTTCTTTAAAAGATTATTATAGACCTTGTCCGTTTCCCCTCTGACTATCTCGTAAGCCCTGAAGTGTCGAGCCATTTTCAAAAGAAGGTCACAAGCCACAATTCCAGCCCAGCTCAGTTTTCTGAAATCTCCATCCAGATTTCCAAACTCAGCATAAGAGTTTTTTGAGGTGGGAGAAATTATAGGCACTTCTTGCAGTCCCAGCTCATCCAAGACCATGCGATGTAGATTGTGATACTGCCCAAAACGACAAGGACCATCTGCTTTAGGCATAAGGAAAGCGGACCTTTTTGAATCAAACTCTTTTCCTTGAACGAATTTGACGATGTCACCCGTAGTCAAAATACAGGGATAACATTCTTTTCCAGAGGTGAACTTTCTTCCTTGCTCCAGAGTTTCTTCGTTTGACGGTGGCATAACTTGTGCTTCTATTCCCCAGACCGAAAGAGCAGATTTCAAAACAAAAGCATGATCTGCCATATAAGGTATATACAAGATTCTATTTTGCAAGCCCGTCTTCGAAACCACTCTCCGTTGAGGGTATGTCTTTTCCATGCTATATTTGCGATTTCTTGTGCTATCCAGGAAGGCCTCACAGCGGGTTATTATTCCAGCATCAGCTGAATGCTCATCCAATTCTAATTGAAGATAGGGTTTATTCTTCAAGTGTTTCCTGAAGAAATGAGTTATGAAGGAATCAGGTCCACAGCCAAAATTGGTTAGATAAATCGGATAAAGAAGGGGATTTTCTCGGATGAATTTGGTTGTTGCCAAGATATCTTGCCCGTACTTCCAATACATATTCGGGATCGGCGCTTCATCCGATACGTCTCTAATTAAATCTATCGGTATTGCCACTGCCCCCAGTTCATTCAGTTTCTTGGATAGTTCTAAGTTGATGTAAGCATCACAGCTGTTGTACGTTCGGCTCACAACCACTAACCCCCTCTTGTCCAGTTTGTTCAGGGCCTCGCTGCCAAGCTCTCTTATCTTTCTGTAAAACTCTTCTTGACAGGAGAAACTTCTTTGAAGAGCGATTTTAATATCTTTTGTTTTAATGTTTAGTTTTCTTCTCAACTTACACAATTCTCTTAGCACAAGCTCTTCGCTTAAGCTCAAAGAGATGGAAGGGGAGAGGAGTTTCTCTGCAACAGGCAAAGTCGCTTTAATCATATAAGGTAGAGCTTGAACATAGGGACAAGCATAACTCTCCGGAAAAATATCATTCTTCTTGGGCATGCTTATCAAGCTGGGCAGAAAGATGAAATCAACATTTTTCTCTAAGAGGTTCAAAATATGACCATGAGCTACTTTTATAGGGAAGCAGGTTTCAGCCAGGACCTTTTCTATTCCTTGATGTACGATGGTCTTGTTGGTCTTGTCAGACAAGACAACTTCAAATCCCAAATTCTCGAAAAAGGTTGCCCAGAGAGGGAAAAGTTCATAAAAGAAAAGGGTTCGAGGAATTCCAATTCTTTCTCTTCTATTCCTGGATGGCTTGGCAAAGCCCTTATGTATGCTAAAAAGAATTTTGTTTCTTTCTTCAAACAGGTCAAGCGGCTTATCTTTTCTTGTCTGGCTCTTTTTCAATTCATACTTTTCACAGCGGCTGCCGTAGTATAGAGGTTTTTCGTTTTCCACCTTGACTTCTTTTATCTCGCAATTATTCGGACAATCATTGCAACCGAAAGTCAAAACCGAATATTTCCGTTCAGATAATTCGAACCCCTTAAATTTGCTTCTTCCCCCTCGGTGGTTTTGCATTGCCAAAATAGCCGCACCGATAGCACCAGTTACATCGTGGTGCGGAGGGACAGTTATCCGTTTCCCCAAAACAGTTTCGAAGGCGCTGACCACACCTTTGTTCCAGGCAACTCCGCCCTGGAAGAATATGTTGTTTCCAATTTTCCTTTTTCCCACCACCTTATTAAGATAGTTATGCACAATGGCGTAACAAAGCCCTGCTGTCAGGTCTTCTTTTTTTCTGCCGCCTTGTTGGTGAGCGGTTATATCCGATTCCATGAAAACAGTGCAACGTTCACCGCAAGCTGCCGGAGCAAAGGAAGTGAGGGCTATATCTCCAAAATCCTCTACTCTGATATTCAGTTTCTCTGCCTGCTCCTGCAGAAATGAGCCGGTCCCGGCAGCGCAAGCCTTGTTCATTTCAAAATCGACTACTATTCCCTTGTCGAGACTAATATATTTGGAATCCTGGCCACCTATCTCAAAGATGGTATCAACATTTTCATCTATATTCACCGCGGCAGTGGCTTGAGCACTTATCTCATTCTGAACAATATCCGCTCCCACAAAATCACCGGTCAGGTATCTGCCCGAGCCAGTTGTCCCCACAGCGGCAATTTCAACTCCATTCCCTATCTCTTGACTGATTATCCCCAGCCCCTTTTTTATAGCGTCAATCGGCCTTCCTTCAGTCATTAGATAACAACTTACCAGCACATTTTTGCTTTCATCCAGAACTGCCAAATTGGTTGAAAGGGAGCCGACATCTATCCCCAGAAAACCCTTTATTATCTTATCAGTCTGGCTTAGATGATTTTTAGCTGGCGAGTAATATTTATTTTCCGGGAAATCAAAAGCAAGTTTAGATTGAGACTTGAAGGTGGATGTAGTTGAAGTAAGATACTCATCCAGAAGCTGCATATCGAGGTTCGGCTGGGGAATATTCTCTTGCTCCATAATTGAGAGAACAGCACCGATTGCTCCGATATGAGCATAATAAAAAGACACAATCAGTTCATCATCTTTCAATTCAAGAACTTCTTTGAAAGCCCTGACCATCCCTAAATTGGCTGCAACGCCACCCTGAAAGGAAACCGGCTTTGTAATTTTCTTGCCCTGGGCAACTGTTGCTTTGAAGTTCCTTGCCATAGCAAAGCATAAACCAGCCACAATATCGTAATTCGGAGTGGCGACCTGTTGCAGGTGTATCATATCCGTTTTTGCAAAGACACTACATCTTCCAGCCATACGGGGTGGGTTTTTTGACCTCAAAGCTAATTGGCCAAATTCATCCTCGATTGATATTTTTAATCTATTTGCCTGCTGGTCTAAAAATGAGCCGGTTCCAGCCGCACAGATGCTATTCATTGCAAAGTCGTCCAAAATGGAGGTTTTAGCTTCTTCATCATAATGCAAGAGGATAAATTTTGAGTCCTCCCCTCCGATTTCGATTATGGTTCTAACCTTGGGAAGCAAATATCCTGTGCCTTTGACCTGGGCAATAACTTCGTTGACGAAATATCCATCCAAAATCCTGGAAATGGTTTTCCCGCCGGAGCCGGTTGTGGCAAGAGCTAAGATATTTTCCCTATCATATTCTTTGAATATTTCCAAAAAGGCATTCTTGACGACCAAGAGAGGTTGTCCCTGGGAGCGAACGTAGAAGGTCTTAAGTATCTCTTTGTTTGGAGAGATTAAAACAACCTTGACCGCAATTGAGCCAACATCGATGCCTAAAAATATATTTCCTTTCATAGATATTTATTATACGGAGATAAGGGGGGTTTGTAAAGGAATTTATGGCGGAAAAATGTAAGGCGACCCAACTAGACCGCATTACATTTTTGTTATTCTATTTGTAGGGGCAATTCATGAATTGCCCCTACGTCACCCTCACCCTAACCCTCTCCCATAAAGGGAGAGGGGATGGAAAGAATTTCATTTGAATTGCAGAGCTCACCTATCTTACGAAATTGCAGACTTAGTTTGTAGGGATATCTATTTTAAATTTGCCGGAATTGGTGGCAAGGTCATGTCCAACCTGCCAATACACAGTAAATTGTTTCATATTCGAGTCCCCTAACTTGAATCTCAAAGCTGCCACATTGATGCTTAAGTTACTGTCTGGCCAAACTGGTTTTTCTCTCTCCATATGGTTGCATTCAATCCATTCCTTGTGTTCTACTACTCGTTCTTCCACAACCCAAACGCCTTCGTTATAGGCGCGTGCGTTTATCTTCGGATCTATAGATAAGAATACCGAAAATCCACGTGCTGCTCTTTTTCCCTTATTCCTGATCCACACACTCATGGAGTAAGTAGAATCTTTTTGGTTGTAAGAAATAGGTTTGCTAAATATTTCTAATTCAGGGACTTTGTGCAATTCTTCCTCTAACGCCTTTCTGCTATCGCTCCATATTTTCAATTGTTCTTTGTTTGCTTCTATAACTTCCGCAAGCTTGTCACCAAAGAGGGTAACATTCTGTTCTAATGTTTTCGTGGCTATTGCAAACTTATCTTGGTTAATTGATATTCTGTCGACAGTGGAAGTCACTTTGATAACAGCAGAATCCAAACTCTCGACACTTGAAGGTAAAATTTTTAATCCTTTGTTAGTTTCTGCGAGTGATGCTCTGATGTCCTCAGCATAACCTTTCATCTGTTGTCCGAATTTGCGACTATCATTCCGGTTCTTAATAGAAAGAGTAATGTTATATGCGAGTAGCCCTAAAGCTAAAACAGCAATCAATGCTTGAACCTGAGGGGCATTTTTTGTAATGAATCTCCAAATTGGAAGAAGCACTTTTGCTAAAAGAAATTTTAGGATGCGTACTATAAATTCGAATATTGTTTTTAGAAAAGAAACAATAACCCCTCTTATATTCATTGTACGATTTAACTCCTAGGGGGCTAAACAAATCTTATGCCGAAGGCGGGATTTGAACCCGCACGTCTTTTGGACACTGCGCCCTGAACACAGCGTGTCTGCCAATTCCACCACTTCGGCATTTTTACTCGCCTCCACCAGAAATGACGAGGCGAGCTTCGGCGAAGTTTCGCTTTTTATATTTGGGAAGCTCCGTGATTTGTCACGAGGAAGCTTCACTTTTATCGACAAACGGAATATAATTCTTTGCTCGAAGTAAGTCAATTTCAAAATTTCACCCTCACCTCTATCCTCTCCCTTCGAGGGAGAGGATATAAAAAGATGATTTCTCCGTTTGTGCAGGAATTGTCGTCAAGACCCGTGCCGGGGATTTCCTGCACAATTTTATGGTTCGGGTCGCCAGGATTCCGCTAAAGCCGGAAAATTCCAATTCCCGAACCAACAAAGGAGACTTTGGAGTGTTCACCTTCAAAAGATTTCAGGTCAAGCTGAAGCTTGACACTCCATAAAACCTTTCCCCGTTCGACCTTTTCGGTAATCTGATTACCATCAGGACTCCTCAATATGAACTGTGCAGTTTTATCTCGCAATAACAACATGGTTTTTGTAGGGGCAGGCCCCTGTGCCTGCCCTGATTCATGTTCTTGGCAAAACAACAGAATTTCCTTGCAAGCCAAGCCCCAGTTTGATATATTCCCCCGTATGAAAGAGGAAGAAGAAAATACAAAAGTGGTTTGCACCAACAGAAAAGCACATTATCTTTATGAGGTTTTAGAAAGTCTCGAGGCAGGTTTGGTTTTGGTTGGCACGGAAGTGAAATCCTTACGTTCTGGCAAGGCGAATTTAAAAGACAGTTTTGCCATATTTAAAAATGGGGAGCTTTTCGTTTTAAATATGCATGTAAGCCCTTATGAGCAGGGGAATAGGTATAATCTGAACCCAACTCGTCCAAGAAAATTGCTTTTGCATAAAAAAGAGATGAGAAAGCTTTTCGGCAAAGTAGCGGAGAGAGGTCTGACTTTGATTCCCTTGAAGCTTTACTTTAAAGGGAAGGTGGCTAAAATTGAATTGGCTTTAGCTAAAGGAAAAAAGGTATACGACAGAAAGAGAGATATCAAAGAAAGAGATATGCAAAGGGAAATGCAAAGAGCTTTCAGAGAGAAAAACCGATGAATCGAAAGTTGTCTTTTCTGCTTTTCTTTTCAATCATCTCGGTCTGTATTATCTCCTATGCCCTATCCTCAGTAGATATGGAGATAGGGGGAAAGTCTCTTCGTATAGATTCATACGAGAAGTTCAACTTAACATATGTTTCCATCACCGAGCTAAATGAGGTTTTAAAAGGGGAAGTTTCCTGGAATCAATTGACCAAAAAGGGAACCTGGCAGTTTAATGGACATGAATTAATCCTCTCGCCATTCTCGCCCTACATAGTGGTCGATACCACAGTTTATAATCTGGTGCGCGAAATTGAGTTCAAAAAAGGCACAATCTATGTTCCGCTTGAGACTTTTAAACCGATTCTGGGCAGGTTGGTTTCGCAGGAGATAAGCTGGGGCAAAAAGGAAAGGAAATTGTCCTTCAACCCAAGCAAGATGAATATTTTGGATATAAGAGCTAGCCAGAAAACAAACGGAATTCTAATCGAAATATTCCTGTCTGAGCCCTTGGAATATCATCTTTTCCTGGGTGACTCCAGATGGGTGAATGTCAATTTTTATGAAGGAAAATTGGACACCGCATTTTTTTCCGGAAGAACAATACCCAAATGTATAACCGAGATAAAAGCATACCAGTTCGATAATGCAGCCCAGCTCTCCTTAAAGATGGCAAAGGGTTTTGATAAGCATCTGGAGCAGATGCAATCCAATCCCTATTGTCTGCAAGTATCCCTGGAAGATACAGCCAAGACAGCTGTTGCCATACAGTCGTCGTTGCAAAAAGAAAATCTCGAAGACAACCGGATTGACGTGGTGGTGATAGACCCGGGACACGGTGGTGAGGATTTGGGAGCGGTTGGACCATCGGGCTTAGTTGAAAAAGATGTAACTCTGGACATTGCTAAGAAATTATCAAGGTATCTGAGGGAAGAGAAGGGTTTAAAAGTGATGCTAACTCGACGAGAAGACGTCTTCGTTGCTCTGGAGGAGAGGTCGAGAATTGCCAATCGGGCAGGGGGGGATATTTTCATAAGTATTCACGCCAATTCCGCTCCCAGAAAAACTGCCACTGGATTTGAGACCTTTTTCTTAGCTCAGTCAAAAAATGATGAGGCGCGGGCAGTGGCAACTCTGGAGAACGCCTCTCTGCAATTTGAGAAGCCCAAAGAGGCACGGAAGGAGATAAGCGATTTGGACTTCATACTACTGGATATGGTGCAGAATGAATTCTTGAAAGAATCAAGCGAATTGGCTTCCATCATTCAACAAGAGCTGGATAGAAAAAGCAAGAGGGAAAATCGTGGAGTGGATCAAGCGGAATTTGTAGTCTTAAACAAGACCTATATGCCGGCGATTTTGGTGGAAGTAGCCTTCATAAGCAATAAAGAGGAGGAGAAGCTGTTGAAAAAAGACTCTGTTCGCGACGAGATCGCTAAATCTTTGTATCAAAGTATAAAAAGATTCAAACAGAAATATGAGACCAAAGGAAAAAAATGAAAATCAAGATAGGTATATTCGATTCAGGAATTGGAGGGTTAACTGTTGCGGCTCGGATTTTCGAGCTTCTCCCGCAGGTGGATGTGGTTTATTTTGGGGATACAGCCAGATACCCTTATGGGCCACGCTCGTCTAAGGTAGTGCAAAAGCTTTCTTATCAAAACACTCGGTTTCTTTTATCAAAGAAAGTTGATTTCATCGTAGTGGCTTGCAATACTGCTTCTGCTTTTGCATTGGACCATTTGAAAAGAAAATTCAATACCCCTATGCTGGGAGTCATTGAACCCGGAGCAAGAACAGCTGTCAGGTGTACAAAAAATAAGAGGGTAGGAGTAATCGGCACAGTTGGCACCATAGCTTCGAAATCCTATTCCAAAGCCATCAGGAAGTTAGACAAAAATATAAGAGTCTTCACTCGCGCTTGCCCGTTGTTGGTAGCTTTGGCAGAGGAGGGGTATATAAACAAGAAAGCCACAACTATGATTGTTCAGGAATATCTCAAGCCTCTTGTGAGAAAAAGAATTGATACCTTGATCTTGGGCTGCACCCATTATCCTTTACTTAAGGGAGTCATTGCCCGGGTTATGGGTAATAAGGTCAAACTGATCGATTCGGCTGAAGAGATAGCTTTTGAGTTAAAGAGACGCCTCAAGGCAAAAAGGGTTACAGCTAGGTCAAATGAGAGGGGAGCTCACGCTTTCTTCGTTTCAGATGTGCCGGAAAAGTTCGTGCAAGTGGGTGAGAGATTCCTCGGCAGGAAGATAAGACGAGTCCAAAGAATAGAAATCGACAGGTATTGATGACAAGAATAGTCCTTGCCACAAGAAACAAGAATAAGATTAAAGAGATAAAAGAGATTCTGGGGGATTTGAAAGTTGAGCTCTTAAGTTTGGAGGAGTTGCCTGGTTTGCCCGAAGTCAAAGAGACCGGAACGAGCTTAAAAGAGAATGCAATCCTCAAAGCAAGGTCCGTGTTCGATTTCACCGGTTTACCCTCGTTGGCAGATGATTCAGGTATAGAAGTAAGCGCTCTGGATGGCGCACCCGGAGTCGATTCAGCTCGCTTCGCAGGTGAGAATTGCACTTATACAGATAACAACCGCAAGTTATTGTCTTTGCTGGAAGGCGTGCCTTGGAAGAAAAGGAGGGCGACTTTCGTTTGCGTTGCGGCATTGGTTCTAAACAATAAAGAGATTTTCATAGATGAGGGAAAAGTTTTTGGGTATGTTGCCGATAAGGAATGTGGGGATCAGGGGTTTGGCTATGATCCCGTTTTTTACTTTCCTCCGGAAAAGAAAACTTTCGGTCAAATGAGCGCAAGCCAGAAGAATCGAATCAGCCATAGGGCCAAGGCTTTTCTGCGGACGAAGAAAGTCATAAGACAAAGATTATTAGGAAGTTGAATTGATACGTCGCTGGATATATTCGTCCAAAAAAGTTGCAATTTTCATAAATTTTCGCTTGACAATTATTTTGATAGATTTATATTAATGGTTTGTTGTTTCCTTAAATTGAGAATTATATCCCTATTTGCCTAGGTAGCTCAGTTGGTAGAGCATCCATATGGAAGGTCACCAGTTCAGATTTATGAGATGAATTAACGATTGGGAGTTTGCCCAGGTAGCTCAGTTGGTAGAGCACATCCTTGGTAAGGATGAGGCCACCAGTTCAATCCTGGTCCTGGGCTTTAGAAGAAAGGTGAAATATTACGTTTATGTTCTCAAAAGTAAAATAGTAGATCGTTATTACGTTGGTTTAACGAAAGACCTTGAGAGAAGATTGACAGAACATAACAATCGAAAGAAGCATTGGACAAGCAGATTTCAGCCATGGGAGATAATTTACTGTGAAGAATTCAACGCTCGGGCTGAAGCCATGAAAAAGGAAAGAGGGTTGAAGAGTAAGGATGGTATAGTGGAGAAATTGAAAATAATAAAAGGGATTGAGTAATTGCCCTCGCAACTTGATTGGTAGAGCATCCATACGGAAGGCCACCAGTCCAATCCTGGTCCTGGGCTGTATGAAGATAAAAAAGATAATTTGTAAAGGGAGGTTTTATGTCCAAGAAGCGTTTTGAGCGAACCAAGCCCCATCTTAACATTGGTACCATCGGACATGTGGATCATGGTAAGACCACGTTGACTGCAGCTATAACCATGGTGTTGCATCGTAAGAATATGGCAGACGTCCGCACCTTCGATAGCATCGATAACGCTCCGGAGGAGAGGGAGCGGGGAATAACCATAGCGGTTGCCCATGTGGAGTATGAGACTGAAAAAAGACACTACGCCCATATAGATTGTCCGGGCCATGCAGATTACATCAAGAATATGATCACTGGAGCAGCTCAGATGGATGGAGCGGTTTTAGTGGTCTCAGCCGCAGATGGACCCATGCCCCAGACCAGAGAGCATATCCTTCTGGCTCGGCAGGTGGGAGTGCCTTACATCATCGTCTTCTTGAATAAAGTGGATATGGTGGATGACCCTGAGCTCTTGGACTTAGTTGAACTTGAAGTCCGAGACCTCTTAAAGAAATACCAGTTCCCCGGAGACGAGATACCCATGATAAGGGGAAGCGCCTTAGAAGCTATGACCCAAGCAGCCAAGTCGGAAGTTAAGGATGACCCCTCCTTCAAGTGCATCTACGAGCTACTGGCTGCCATGGACAACTACATCCCCCAGCCCAAAAGGGAAACAGATAAGCCCTTCCTCTTGCCAGTGGAGGATGTTTTCAGCATAACTGGAAGAGGAACTGTGGGCACTGGCAGGGTTGAACGTGGAGCCATTAAGGTGGGAGATGAGGTGGAGAGGGTGGGCATAAGGGAGACCAAAAAGACGGTGGTCACTGGAGTGGAGATGTTCCGCAAGCTCTTAGACCAAGCCCAAGCCGGAGATAATGTTGGCTTACTCTTAAGAGGGGTAGAGCGAGGTGAATTAGAAAGAGGAATGGTCATAGCCGCCCCAGGCAGCATCACCCCCCATACCAAGTTCAAAAGCGAAGTGTATGTTCTCACCAAAGAAGAGGGTGGCAGACATACCCCCTTCTTCAACGGATACCGTCCTCAGTTCTACTTCCGCACCACGGATGTTACGGGTGTGGTTAAATTGCCTGAAGGGGTGGAAATGGTTATGCCTGGAGATAACGCCAACTTCGAGGTGGACTTAATTACCCCCATAGCCATGGAAAAGGAACTAAGGTTTGCTATTCGTGAAGGTGGCAGGACTGTAGGCGCAGGAGTGATAACTGAGGTGATAGAGTAGAAAGCTT
>DASWLN010000142.1:0-1937 GCA_036396115.1 Candidatus Zixiibacteriota bacterium | reverse complement strand
GTCCCCATGTCACCGTGTCCCCGCGTCTCCCCAGATCCCTAATCCTTTAATTTCCTAGTTCCTTATTTTGCTTTCTATATTCCACAATCCACACTCCGCACTCTAAGATGTTCCTTGTCCGTTTCACAAACTCACAAGGTTTAGGACATTTTTGGCCAATTTCTGACCACCCCAATTCAATTGATTAGAGAGAATTGTTTCCTTGAAACGAGAATGAACTAAATTTTATGTGTTATTTCATAGGTTTGCGCTATGTTTACCTTGCCGAAGCTTTTGGCGTAGGCGGGCGCTATGCTCTATGCGCTCTGCTTTTCTCGTGGCACAAAAAATGCTTAATTATTGTAATCCCGTTGCGTTTCTGATATAGTGGGGCAAAATCCGGTGGGGTATCCAAATGATTGGTTCAAATTAAAGCCTATTCTCAAAAAGAATTGGCTTTTTTGTTTTTTGGGCCTTACGACTTACGCCTTACGGTAAAGAGGGTGAGGGTGGAAGGCTTAAGACAATTCAACGCTGTCAAAGATATAGTAGACGAGAATAAGGGATTTTACGGCTTCGCTGAGCTCCGTGGTGCTTACATAAAGGCTCCTGACGGGTGGAGGAACGCCCTCACCAAAGTTGTCTTGCTTAAAAAGGATGCGAAGAAAGAGCCCGACGAGGAAGTTAATTACGGAGGGTTCATTCTGATTAAGAAAACCATTCCCCTTGATGTTTTTCTAAAGACTGCTGAAAAGCTCTTTTCCGAAAGTATCCTAATGCTTGATAAATTCTCCTGCCAGTTAGCCCCGCCTTCAATATCGACTTGGGATTATCCCAGCAACGATTTCTATGACTGGGCAGGCAAACTTTTTGAGATAAGCGGGGGGAAGCTAAGCATACCGGAACGCCCACCACTGGTGGACTATTCAAACCCTCCTTTCCAAGATGCCTATCACGCCATTTCAAAATGGTTGGATCTCTTCCCTTTCCACCGAACTTCTGATGCGCGCCTCGGCTCCGTGCTGGTGTTCCTGCCGGAATATAGGGCAAGGATAAAAAGCATTAGATATGCTGACAAGAAGCTCTCTTTAAAAGCCGAGTTTAATATTCCTAAATTGACTGATGTCCGTTGCAAAGCAGTTATAAGAACATCCTCTGGCCAAGAGATTCAGTCCTCTCTGGACTTTAAAACAGATGAAACAGAGTTTCCATTAGAGTCCCCTCCTGATGAGACATACGTTTACCTTGTGACTTCGGACAACAGGATTCTTGATACTTATGAAGAAACTCCTTATAGGCATAGCGGGAGAGTTAGGCTTATAGCAAATGAAGTTGGCTTAGCTGATATAGAAGTTCTGATTCTTGCGGGGGAGAATGAAATGGTTGAGTTCAAGGAAAGGGTTGAAGAGGATAAGACGAAGAAGGACCTCATAAGGACAGCTGTCGCATTCGCAAACACAAAAGGGGGTAAAATCTTTATTGGAATTAGCGATAACGCAGAAATCATCGGTGTCAACCGTGAAATAGAAAAAGATGGGGAATCCAAGCTTAAGGAGAAATTTGACTCTATACTAAGGGATAACGTGAGGAAGCCTCTCAAGTATTCTATGGAGGTTCGTAAGGTAAGTGACAAGTCTCTATTAATTATCCATGTTCAGGAGGGAGAGTTTAAGCCTTATGCCACAAGGGATAACGAAATTTTCATCAGGGTTGGAGGGACTGACAGAAGGCCAGACCCGGATACTGAACTTCCAGCCCTCTTCCCAAAATACAAAAGTAAATAGGTGTCAGGTCTACACTATTAACAAATCATTCTACTTTGGGATCTTCCTACATTCATTGAAACAGTTTAGGATAAGGAAAGTAACAAGGGATAAAAATGAAATATTAAGATTTCAAAAGAGGCTGTTATATATAAATATAAAGTGTATGATACTCTAGTGGTTTCTCCAGTTGTT
>DASWLN010000141.1:0-1814 GCA_036396115.1 Candidatus Zixiibacteriota bacterium | reverse complement strand
AATGGATAAAGCATAGTGGCTGGTATCCGGATTATGTTCTGAGACTCTTTAAAAGGGATAAAGGGTCGTTCACTCAGAATAGAGTGCATGAGAGAGTAATAGTAGATGGGACAGGGGGATATCTGAAAAATGAGCTTTTACATTATACCGACCCGAATTTACATCACTATCTAATAAAATTAAACCAATATACCACTGATGCGGCTTTGGAAATGCACCAGCAAGGGAAGGAAGCAAGTTTATCTGACATGGTCTTTCGGCCAATGGGGATATTCCTTAAGATGTATCTCCTAAGAGTGGGTTTCTTGGACGGAATGGAAGGTTTGATTTTAGCTTTTTGTTCAGCTTTTCACGTTTTCTTCAAATATGCCAAGTTGTGGCATCTAAACAAAAGTAAGCCATGAAGAGAATAACTTTAAAAGGCGACGAGAAGATATTGATTGTCCGCACAGATGGGATGGGGGATGTTATCCTCTCTATTCCCACTTTGGAATTGATAAAAAGCAATTATCCTGATTGTCATCTGGCTATGCTGGTCTCCCCTTACACTGTACCACTTTTGGAAAATAATCCTTATTTGGATGAGGTGCTAACAGATGATAAAAATGATAAGCATAAAGGGATAAGGGGTTTTTTGGTACTAGCCGGGCTTTTGCGTGATAGAAAATTCGATATTGCAGTTGCGCTTCATCCGAGCTGGAGAGTGGCTATCTTACTGATTTTGGCAAGAATAAAATATCGAGTTGGCACCGGATATCGTTTTTACAGTTTCTTTTTCAATTTGAAACTGTTTCAACACCGAAAAGATATTCAAAAACATGAATTGGAATATAACCTGGATATGCTTGGACCTTTGAGCATAAACCCAGAAAAAATCCTGCCCAAAGTCTATCTCTCAACTCAGGAAAAAGAGAAGGGCAACGTTCTTTTGGAAAAGTTAGGCATTAAATCAGACAACCTGTTGGTGGTGGTTCATGCGGGAAGCAGGAATTCATCCTTAAATTTTCCTCCGGAGAAGTTTGCTCAAGTTGCAGATGAGTTAGTTGAGAAGGAGGGGGTGAATGTAGTCTTAACCGGGAGCATAGGCGAATCCAGTTTGGTCAAATCCGCAAAAAACAGGATGAAACAAAATTCAATTAACTTGGTTGGTAAACTTGGCTTAAGGGAGTTAGCTATACTTTTGAAAAGGGCGGATTTGATGATCGCCAACAGCACCGGCCCGATGCATCTGGCAGTTGCAATTGGTACTCCGGTGGTGGCGATTTTCTGTCCGATATTTGTTGCCAGCCCTAAACGTTGGGGACCTTATGGAGAAAATAACCAGGTTGTTCTGCCACCAGTCCCTATCTGTCAGAAATGCAAGCCCAAAAGGTGCCGATATTATAACTGTATGGACAAAGTGGATACTGAGGAGGTCTATCTTAAAGCAAAGTCATTGTTGAACTGGAAAAAGAAATTAGAGGAGAAAGGATGAACTTAGCTGAATTCATCATAAAAGTTGAATCATTCAACGCCAATATCGATATCCCCTTGATTCGTAAAGCATACGAATTCTCAGACAGGATTCACCGGGGGCAGCTTCGTCAGTCCGGTGTCCCTTATGTGGAGCATTGTCTGGAAGTGGCGTTCATCTTGGCAGAGCAACATCTAGATTCAACTACCATTGCGGCTGGTTTGATTCATGACGTAGTCGAAGATACTGAAGCAACTTTAGCTCAACTGAAAACGGAGTTTGGGGAGGAGATTGCGGAGTTAGTAGATGGAGTAACCAAGATAAGCGAGCTGGAATTCAGAAGCCAGGAAGAAGAACAAGC
>DASWLN010000140.1:0-14364 GCA_036396115.1 Candidatus Zixiibacteriota bacterium | reverse complement strand
TCCCTGCTTGATTACATCTTCTATTTTTCTTTCCTTTCGACTTGTTCCACTTTCTTCTACTAGACCAACATCTGAAACGTGAAGGAAAGCATTCTTACCTATGCCTATATCTACGAATGCGGCTTGCATTCCGGGTAAGACGTCTTTGACCGCTCCCTTGTAAATATCCCCCACCATGCGCTCCGCCTCAGGCCTCTCCATCAAAAGCTCCACTAATTTCAAATCCTCTAAAATGGCCAGGCGGGTTTCATATTCTGAAACGTTTATGACGATATCTTTCTGCAACTAACTCCTCCCATCTGATATGAACTGCAAAGCTTTTTTTAGTTCTTCGAAGTCAACTTGAGTATTAACACAAGGCCCATAAGGTCTTTGATTTAAAACTCCATAAACCGGTATAGGATAAACATCCTGAATCCCACTGGTTAAATCTCTTTGGCAAGCCACCGCCACAATGGCGGTGGGATTGGTGTCAACTATCACCTTACGAGCCAGGGTGCCACCAGTGGCAATCGCCACCGAGGCGTTATTCTTTTCTCCTAATTCAATTATCTGGCTTAAAACGCATTTCACGCATCTCTTGCAGTTTCGCCAGTCAACTGTAACCCGATTAGGACAATCGTAATTCTGTAAGCACTGGGACAATAGTATCAGGACTCTATCGTTTCTTATCCTCTTGCGAGTGGCTTTAACCAAGGAGTTGTTCACTTTAATGAAAGATTCTCTAATTCTATCCTTAGATATGCCAAAAAGCTGTCCTAGAAAAAGATTTATGGGAAAAAGAATCTTCAAGGTTATCTGCTTCTCGTTATGTGGAAAGAGAAAATCCTTTTCCGTGATCGAGGAGAGGACGATTAAAAACAATCCACCAGTTATGGCTAACAAAAACAAAACCAGGATAAGCTTAACTATTAGGGCTAAGGCAGGATTTATCTCGTAAATCCGGGGGGAAATGAAAAACCATAAAGAGCCGGTCAGTATGAACAAGACCATCAGACTTAAGATGGATAATCTCAGAAAAAGTGATTTTCCCAACCCCAAACTCCTCCTTTTGGGTTAATCTAATTTCTCACAAGCTTGAAAACGACACCCCTTAATAAACTCCTCCCCCTTCATCTTCTTTTTTCCTTCCAACTGGATTTCCATTAGCTCCAAAGCTTTATCTTTGGCTTTCACAATAAGAGACTTCATACGATTAGATATTATTATTTCTCCACTTTTTGCCTGAGGAGACTTTTCATTTAAGATTTCAGCTCGATATACTTTTAAGATTTTTCCCTTGAATATACTGTATGCTGCGGGAACAGGGGACAATCCTCTTATCAAGTTTTTTATCTGGAGGGCACTCTTTGACCAATCTATCTTGCACATCTCCTTGGTTATCTTTGGAGCAAGGCTCACTTGAGAGTCGTCCTGTCTTTTGAGTTCGAATTTTCCATTTTCGATTAAATCTATCGTCTCCAAAAGAAGACTAGCTCCCAGCTCTGCTAATCTATGGGAAAGCTCACCTGCGGTTTCATTGGATAGAATATCTACTTCCTTCTGCAGAATGATGTTGCCGGTATCAACTTTCTCTTGAAGGAAAAAAGTAGTTAAGCCGGTTTTGTTTTCACCCTTGATCAAAGCCCAGTTTATAGGTGCCGCGCCCCTGTATTTGGGAAGAAGTGAGGCGTGAAGATTGATTGTCCCTTTCGAAGGAAGATCGAAAATGCTCTGGGGGAGTATGCGAAAAGCCACCACCACACCCAGCTCAGGCTCGAGAGATGATAATCTTTTGAAAAAATCATCTGCTTTCAAATCAGTTGGACATAGTGCTGGAATCTTGTATTTCGAGACGTACTCTTTTACCGGAGTTGCGCAGACCAATTGGCCTCTTCCTTTGGGCTTATCTGAGCCGGTCACGACTGCTATTACCTTGTGTCTGCTGTGCAGAAGCTTTTCTAAGCTGGGAATGGCGAACTCCGGTGTTCCCATAAAAACTATGTGCATATAACTATTCCGATGAACCCTCTCTGGATATTTCCCTTAATCTTTTACTCAAAAGTTGCCTTCTGATCGAGCTCAAGTGGTCAATGAAAAGAAGTCCGTTTAGATGGTCTATCTCGTGCATCAAGACCCTGGCTAATAACCCTTCTCCCTCGATTGTTACTTCTTTTCCTTCCAGATCCAATCCTTTGATTTTGACCTTGTGTGGTCTTTTCACCTGTTCAAAAGCACCCGGCACAGACATACATCCTTCTTCGCCCAAGTCTTCACCCTCTACCTCCACGATTTCCGGATTTATCACCACCAAGGGCTTCTCGTTCAAATCTACGCTAGTCCTGTCCACCACGAAAATCATCTTCGCCACGCCAACCTGATTTCCAGCCAGGCCAATTGCCTTGACCTCTTTACAGGTCTCCAGCATATCGTTGGCTAAGTTTTTTATCTCTTGGCTAATCTCCTCTATCTTTTCCGCTCTCTTTCTCAAAGTCGGGTCACCATATAGTCTTATTGGCAACCTTGCCATAATCAGCTTCCTTTCGCAACTTTTCCAGCAATTGAGCTTCTCAGGAACTCCACTTTTACATCTTCACCTATTTTCAAAACTACAACGTTCTCCTTTTCGTTTATCCCTACAATTGTGCCAAACATACCACTATTAGTTACCACCCTATCCCCTTTTTGGAGCTGGCTTATCATCTTTTGCTGCTCCTTTTGTCTTTTCTGTTGGGGACGAATGATTAGAAAATAGAAGATCCCAAAAATCAGAACAAGCCAAAGGATGGTGAATTCCAATCCCTTGCCCGGTGTTCCACCACCACCACTACTCATAGCATACGCGGTTTCGAACATAATGCCTCCGATTAAAGATTGTTTTCCTCTCCGTATTGGATTTCAAATCTCTTTTTCCAATCGACGAACCTGCCCTCTAATATAACCTTTTTCATCTGTTTCATCAAGTCCAAATAAATACAAAAATAGAAATTAATTATGTTCCCTTTCCTCAAAAAGGAGGGGGCTAGGGAGAGGTTAATGCAGTAGGGACAGAACAGTGTTCTATCCCTACATTAAAACCCTTGTAGCGGAAACCTTTAGGTTTCCATACATAACGATAACCTTTGCGGTGGTCCAAGGCTTCTGCGGTTTACCTGCCCGGCCAGGGATTTATCAAACGAACTGTCGCATAAATGCGACCGCTACAAACTCCCCTGTCGGGTCAGCCTGCCCGTTTCTCCCCGGTGTGAACCAGAACGGTTTACACCCCGCTCGACCCAATGGCCAGGGAGGATCCTCGTTTGAGCGGGAATTGTCGTCAACACCCGTGTCGGGGAATTCTCGCTCATCATTGGGTTCGGTAAATCTCCCGCCAAACGGGATCCCGGTGACAATTCCCAAGCCAACCTTAGAAAATCTCACTCCAACCCATTTTTCACCACACTCTCATTTTCTGAATAACTCGCAAAAAAGCCCTTTCTCCATTCTTCAAAATTACCCAAAACTATTGCCTCTCTCATTTCTTTCATCAAATTTATGTAAAAATAAAGCGAATGAATTGTGGCTAAACGTAACCCACTTATCTCTTCACTCATAAACAAGTGCCTCAAATAAGCACGACTATAATTTTTACAGGTTAGACATTGACAGGTCTCGTCTAAGGGAGAAAAATCCTTCTGATATTTGGCATTTTTCAAAATGATTTTCCCTTTCTTTGTAAAAACTGTTCCATTTCTGGCATTGCGCGTGGGAAGCACGCAGTCAAACATATCCATCCCTCGTGAGATTGCTTCAACCAGGTCTAAAGGCGTCCCAACCCCCATCAAGTAATGCGGTTTATCCGAAGGAAGGTGATTTGATACCACTTCCACTATCTCCCACATACTGTTCTTTGGCTCACCCACGGATAATCCCCCGATGGCATAACCATCAAAATCCAATTCCACTGTTTTCTTGACTGACTCCAACCTCAAGTCAGAATAAGTGCTTCCCTGGATTATGCCGAACAGAGCCGGTAAGGTTTTATCCTCTCTGAAACTAACCAGTCTATCTTTCGACCTCTTAGCCCATTTCAGGGTTAGGTCGCTTGACTGTTTGGCATATTCCCCAGAGCAAGGATAAGGGGCGCACACATCCAGAGGCATAATTATATCTGACCCCAAAGCCATCTGTATTTCAATTATTTTTTCCGGAGTGAAGTTATGGATTGAGCCGTCCAGATAAGATTTAAATGCGACCCCATCTTCTGAGACTTTATTAAGTGAATTTAGACTAAAGACTTGATACCCTCCGCTGTCAGTCAGGATACTTTTGTGCCAGCTCATAAATTGGTGCAATCCCTTTGCCTGTGAAATGACTTCAATTCCTGGGCGTAAATAGAGATGAAAGCTATTACCCAAGATTATCTCTGCACCTAAGTTGTCCAATTCCTCAGAGCATAAAGTTTTGACCGAAGCTTGAGTTCCAACCGGCATAAACACTGGAGTATTAATCTGACCATGAGGAGTATTTATGATTCCAGCCCGGGCTTTGGATGCCCTATCTTTTGCCTCTAATTTGAAATCGAAGCTATGCATTTGTATAGTTAAAATTAAAGGGGGTAACGTTTAACCCAAACGGATTAAAGCATTAACCCCTTTTGCATTTTCTATCTCTTTTTGGCGGTATATCCGTAAGTTCCCAATACTTTTGATAGCCCACCCCAGTACTGATGCGCTTTAGTGCAATAGACTGCCGGCCTGATTTTAGCAATATCCGGATTACCATTCGAATCCAAGTACCTCTCATCTATATGTGTCGCCACTATCTCACCCAGGAAAAGGTGATGAGTGCCCAATTCGATTATATCTTTAACCTGACATTCCAAGTTAATGGGAGACTCCTTGATTAGAGGGGATTTGACCTTTTCCCCTTTGATTGGGGTTAGGTTCAGCTCTTTAAATTTATCCACATCTCTACCAGAATGGCTGCCACAGAAATCTGCCTGTCTGATTAAATCCTCATTTACTACATTTAATACAAACTCTTTTGAATCTCTTATGATACCAAAAGAATATCTGCTGGGTCTTATGCTTATCCCCACCATAGGTGGCTCAGAGCAAACCACTCCAGCCCAAGCCAGGGTTATGATGTTCGGTCCTCCCTTAGACTGACAGCTGACCATAACCACAGGCAAAGGTATCAGAAGGGCTTGAGGGGGCAATTGTTTTTTTGCCATTTTTATAAACTTAACTCCTCCTCCCCACTGAAAGTATCCACCATATCTTTAAGTTGAGTTAATCTTTCTTTTATCTTATCTTTGGTTTGAAGGATGAATTCCTCTGCTTTCTCTGGACTTTCACATTTCACCGAGATGTCTAAACCCTCCAATTTTCTCGTGCCCAGCCCGTCCAAGCTGAAATCGATCTCCGGTGAGCCAAACCTTCCTGCCTTTTCCTCTTCCTCCGGGCTGAAACCCAGAGTTTTAAAACTCACCAAATATTCTCCGCCGCGAAGCGCCTTACTTATCTTCAGTCTCACTTCTCCTCGCTTTCTGTATAAAGAGTTTTCTGAACGTTTCGTTTATCTCTCTTGTTCCGATTACCTGAATGGAGAATTTATTTTCTATTTCCTTCAAATTCCCTTGAGATAAAATACATCTTTTGAAACCGAGTTTTTCCGCTTCCTTAATCCTCCTTTCTATCTGATCTACCGTCCTTATTTCTCCGCTTAATCCCACTTCTCCTATCACCACTGCCTCCGGGTCTATGGGCATATCGCGGTAGCTGGAAGCGATCGCAGTTATTATCCCCAAGTCCAGAGCCGGTTCTTCGATTCTCACTCCACCGGCCAAATTGACGAAAACATCATACTTGGAAAGACTGATTCCGCCCATCTTTTCTAACACCGCCAAAAGTAAAGATACCCTTTTATAATCAACCCCGGAACAAACCCTCTGGGGCATCCCGAAGGTGGAGGGAGTAACTAATGCCTGCAATTCCAAAAGCAGAGGTCTTGTCCCCTCTATACTGCATATCACTACCGAACCGGGAGAATCCTTTCTTCTTTCGGACAGGAAAGCTCTGGATGGATTCTCAACTTCGACCAGTCCTTTTGCCATCATCTGAAAAATGCCCAGCTCATTGGTTGAGCCAAATCGATTCTTAACTGACCTTAAAAGGCGATAGGTATGACTTTTCTCGCCTTCAAAATACAGAACCGTATCAACCATATGCTCTAACACTTTTGGTCCAGCGATCGCTCCTTCTTTAGTCACATGACCGATCAAGAAAAATGAACTCCCACTGGTTTTAGCGTAATTGATAAACCGGTAAGCGCATTCTCTGATTTGGCTGACACTACCCGGTGCGCTCTCCAGTTCCTGAGTATAGGAGGTTTGAATTGAGTCAATTATCACTACATCAAATTTCCTCTGGCTCAGCACAGCTAAGATGTAATGCAGATTATTCTCTGCCAAAACTTCCAAATTGTCGGATAATACCCCCAACCTCTCTGCTCTGATTTTAACTTGCTTGGCAGATTCTTCACCACTTACATAAAGGACTTTTTTGTTTTTGAGAGCAACGCTTTCGCTGATTTGCAGAAGTAAGGTGGATTTTCCTATCCCCGGGTCTCCACCCACCAGGGTAACTGAGCCATTCACAATCCCCCCACCCATCACTCTATCAAATTCTCTTGCACCTGTGATGATTCTCTCTTCTTTGTCTTTGGTGATCTTAGTTACAGGAATCGGCATCTCAAGTTGTCCCCCGGGCTCTTCCCATCTCTTAGTCGGAGTGATTTTCTCCTCGATCAAACTATCCCAGGTCCCACACTCAGGGCATTTCCCTAACCATCTTGGGGACTTGTAGCCACAAACTTGACAAATGTAGATGGTTTTTATTTTGTCCGAAATAGCCATTTTACTCCAGAGTGGGTATCGGTCCCTGAGAGCGACCCTGAATGAATTGTTGAACTACCGGATTGTCAGAGTTTTTGGTCTCTTCTGGTGTGCCAGCGAATATTATCTTGCCTTTATAGAGCATAGCAATCCTGTCAGCGATTTTATAAGCTGAAGCCATATCATGCGTAACTGCAATTGAGGTGATCTTGAGGGTGTTACGTAAATTGATTACCAAGTCGTTTATCGCATCCGCCATTATGGGGTCCAGCCCGGTTGTAGGTTCGTCATATAAGATGAATTCCGGATTCATAGCAATAGCGCGAGCCAATCCCACCCTTTTTTTCATTCCTCCGGAAAGCTCAGCTGGTTTCAAGTCCTCCACTCCCACTAAACCGACCATTTTCAGCTTCTCTGCAGCTATCTCTCTTATCTGCCCCTCTGTCATTTCAGTATGCTCGCTTAAACCCAATCCCACATTCTCCGCCACAGTCATAGAGTCAAAAAGAGCTGCTCCTTGGAAGAGCATGCCAAACCTCTGTCGGAGTTGATTCAGTTTATCTTTTGGATAAGCGGTGATGTCCTCCCCGTCTATGAGAAGCTGCCCTTTATCCGGCTTCAAGAGACCAATGATATGCTTCAGAAGAACACTCTTTCCGCAACCACTCCTTCCAATAATGACAACCGTCTCCCCTTTCTGGATAGCTAAATTAACTCCTTCTAATACCGGCTTGTTATGAAAGCCCTTGTATAAATCGTTTATCTCAATCATAGCTTTTCTTTTCTTATCCAAACAATAGCGAAGCGATAATGTAGTCTGAAATCAAAACCAGAACTGATGCCAGAACCACGGCACGGGTAGTTGAGCGGCCAACGCCTTCAGCTCCTCCTTCAGTTCTAAATCCCTGATAACAACCTACGATGGCAATGATGCTGCCGAAAACGAATGCCTTAAGCAGTCCGCCGAAAACATCGCTTAAATGGAAGAACATCTTTAAGCCATTCAGGAAAGTATAAGAGGAGATTCCCAAGAAAAAGACCGAGACCGCCAGACCACCCAAAATAGCAACGAAATCCGAAAATAGGACCAAGACCGGCAGCATGACAAAGCCCGCTACAAAACGTGGCACCACCAGATACTTCACCGGGTCCAAAGCCAAAGTTTCCATAGCATCGATCTGCTCAGTCACTTTCATCGTTCCCAACTCAGCTGTTATAGAGGCACACACTCTACCCACCACTACCAAGGCGGTTAAGACTGGTCCTAACTCTATGACTACTGCCTTGCCCACTGCAGTTCCCAAATATCGCATGGGAATATAGTCGGAGAATTGATAAGCAGCCTGGACTGCAGACACTCCACCGGTGAAGATTGAGGTGAACACTACCAGGGGAAGCGAATTCACACCCATGATCAACATCTGCTCAGTCACTAAACTCACATGGGTGAGAGCCGACGGAAGGTTAATCAAGAGGTTCTTTATTAGAATAGCCATTCTGCCGGCATCTTCAAAAAAAGTGAGAGCTTTTTTGCCAATCAGGCGAAATGGATTCTCACTCTGGGAAATGAATCTGATCTTTTTCTCCTCGGATTAAGATGGAGTTTCAGTATGCACTAACTCAGGATTTTCAAAGCGCGCATAATCCTTTATGAAAGTGAGCAAGATTTCACCTGTGGGACCATTTCGATGTTTGCTAACTATTATCTCTGCTATCCCTTCGGTGGACCTGCCATCTCTGAATTGGTTTATATTGTACATCTCCGGCCGATAGACGAACATCACCAGGTCTGCATCCTGCTCAATTGCTCCGGATTCCCTTAAGTCGGCTAATTGCGGACGTCTCTCTCCTCCTCTAATCTCTACTGCGCGTGAAAGCTGAGAAAGCGCAACTACAGGTACATCCAGCTCTTTAGCCAATCCTTTGAGGGAACGAGAGATTAGCGATATCTCCTGTTGCCTTGATTCTATCGCCCTGGGACCTTGCATCAATTGGAGATAGTCCACTATCACCAGACCGATGTTTTCCTTAGCCTTTAATCTTCTGGCTTTTGCTCTCATTTGCAGAATTCCCAAGCTGGGAGTATCATCCAGAAATATTTTAGCTTCAGAAAGAGGTCCTACAGCGATAGCCAAATTGCCATACTCGTGGTCGCTGATTCGACCTGTTCTCATTTTATGAGTGCTGAAACGGGCTCGACTACATAACATCCTTTGAGCCAATTGACTTTTGGTCATCTCCAAACTGAATATGGCAACCGGCACCTTTTCATCCACTGCCACATGTTCAGCTATGGATAGTGCCAGAGAGGTTTTCCCCATGGAGGGCCTTCCAGCAATTACTACCAGGTCCGAGTTCTGCAACCCGCCAGTTAAGACATCCAACTCGGTGAAGCCGGTAGCTATTCCGGTTACAATACCACCCCTTTTGGCGTATTCATCAATAGCTTCAAAGGTGCGAGGAAGTATCTCACCTATAGGGACAAACCCTTCCTTTATCCTTCCTTCGGAGATGCTGAAGACCTCCTGCTCTGCTTTATCCAATAGTTCATCCACTTCTTGGGTAGTGTCGTAACATTGTGAAACTATCTTACTGCTGGCACTAATCAACCTGCGAAGGGTAGCTTTCTCCAAGATTATCCTGGCATGGTATTCGATGTTGGCGGCAGTAGCTACACTTTCCGTCAGGTTGATGAGATAAATCCTCCCGCCCACTTCCTCCAATTGACCTCTTTTAGTCAATTCTTCTGTTGCTGTAACGATATCCACTGCCTCGTTTCTGTCATACAGGGAAACGATGGCTGAATAGATTTTGCTGTGAGCCTCACGATAAAAGCACTCTTCGTCGATAATCTCTATGGCTCTGCCAATTGCCTCCCGGTCCAGAAGTATTGTTCCCAAGACCGCCTGCTCAACTTCTATTGCCTGCGGCGGCACTCTCTCGCCAGATGTTTCTTTTTGATTCATATCTTACCTCTCCTATAGGTCCTGCGGAGAAATCATTTTGTCGTATTCTTTTCTCAACAATTGTATGTCTTCCCAGGTATCTTTTTTGTATTGGGGGTACCTCAAAAGCGCAGCTGGATGATAGGTTACCAAAAGCTTCCTTCCGTGATAATCGTGAAATCTGCCCCTCAGTTTATTCAAAGGAAGTTTGGTTTTAAGTAATGCTTGAGCGGAGATTCGTCCCAGAGCACAGATTATCTTCGGCTTGATTATGGCTATCTGTTTTAGAAGATACGGCTCGCAAGTTTCTATCTCCTCTGGAAGGGGCTCTCTATTTTCCGGAGGACGGCATTTGAGAACATTTCCAATATATACCTCTTCCCGCTTGAAATTCACCGCTGCTAAAATCTTATTCAACAGCTTCCCCGCCTCTCCCACGAACGGTTCTCCTTTCAAGTCCTCTTCTCTGCCCGGAGCTTCTCCGATGAACATAATATCTGCATCATCTTTACCTGTTCCGAAGACGAAATTGGTTCTGGCCTTGTGAAGATGACATTCGGTGCAGTTCTTTATCTTTTCATGAAATTCTTTGAGGGTTATCTGCTGCGTTTCTGGTTCTACTTCTGATTTTGTTTCCGGCTTTCTCTCTTTATGAAGCTCATCAAAGCCCAAATCTATCTGTTGTTTCACATATTTTTCTGTGAGGTCAACCAAATCTAGAAACTTTTTCTTATTTTCGTTCATTTTTCTTTTTACTTGGCTTTTTCAATAAGCTTACGACTTTATCCAATATCTTTTCAGCTACAATTTTCTTGGGCATTAAAGGCAACTTTTCTATTTTTCCCTTTTTGTCTATCAAGGTTACCACATTGGTATCAACTTCAAATCCTGCCCCGGAAACATAGGGATTATTGACAACAATTAAATCCAAATCCTTCTCTTTTAGTTTCCCTTTTGCGTTCTCCACCTCATTTTCAGTTTCCAGCGCAAAACCAACCAGAAGCTTGCCCTTCTTGTTTTTCCCTACTTCCTTGAGAATATCAATTGTCGGCTCAAGCTCAAGAGATATCTCTTTCCCTTCTCTTTTCATTTTTTGAGATTGAACGATTTTCGGGGCGAAATCTGATACTGCAGCCGCCATAATCAAAATATCCGCTTCCTTCAAATAGAGTTTGACTTGGCAATACATCTCGCCAGCGGTTTTGACCTGATGAAATCTCATGCCGGCAGGTTTAGACAAACCAGTTGGGCCACTAATCAAAATAGTTTTTGCTCCTCTTGCTTTTGCCTCCTGGGCTAAAGCATAGCCCATCTTGCCACTGGAGCGATTGGAGAGAAATCTGACTTTATCAACTGGCTCTTGAGTTGGACCGGCAGTGATTAGGATTTTCTTTCCCTCCAAATCTTTCTTCTTAACCAGAATATCCGCTACTTCACGTAGAATGATATCTAAATCCGCCAACCTTCCTTTTCCGACTGTTCCACAAGCTAAATCCCCGATTCCCGGTTCAATAAACTTGTACCCCAAATCCTTTAGTTTCTGTATGTTTTTCTGAACGATTGGATTCAGATACATATTCTCGTTCATTGAAGGACAGAGCAAAACCGGTGAAAGGGTAGACATAACCACAGTGGAGAGAATATCATCCGCAATTCCAGATGCTATCTTGCCAATTATGTTGGCAGTTGCTGGTGCGATTAGAACCAAGTCAGCCCAAGTGGCTAGGTCTATGTGTCTCGTTTTGACAACCTTATTCTCCGGAAAAAGCTCGGTTACGACTTCGTTCTCCGAGAGGGTCTCCATAGTCAAAGGGGTGATGAACTTTGCGCCCGCTTTGGTCATCACCACAACCACATTGGCCTCCAGTTTTTTCAAGCGGCGACAAATCTCAGCAGATTTATAAGCCGCAATGCCGCCGGTGATACCTAGAATGATATTTTTATCTTTAAGCATATAAATTCAATTTAGCAAAATTTAAAGCAAAATCAAGTCGAATTCTCTTTTTGTTTTTTGTAGTTGCCCAATTTATTGGGCGATTTATTTCACACTTTTCAGTCCTTATAACTATAAGTTGGGTCAAAGGACTTCCGAGCTTGTCATTCTGAACGAAGTGAAGAATCTAATAAACTCAATGTGCTGCAAATTTGAGATTCTTCGTCCCCATAGGGGACTCAGAATGACATTTTTTGGACAGCCTTCCAAGGGGTCACGACAAGAATTCTCAATGCTTAAAATGTCTTACCCCGGTAAAGACCATCGCTATCTTATGCTCATTTGCCGCTTTAATTACTTCTTCATCCCCTTTTGACCCACCGGGCTGAATTATGGCAACAACACCTGCCTCTGCAGCCGCATCTACTCCATCCCTCATAGGGAAGAATGCATCTGAAGCTAAAACCGAACCCTTTGCTCTTTCCCCTGCTTTCCTCACAGCGATTATGGAGGAATCAACCCTGCTCATCTGACCCGCACCGATTCCCACTGTCCTTTCCCCTTGAGCTAAAATTATGGCATTCGATTTCACATGCTTAACCACCTTCCAGCCGAAAAGAAGGGATTTTATCTGTTCAGGGGTCGGCGAAACTTCTGTAACTACCTTTAGATCCCTTGCGGTTGTTTCCAGATTATCCGGAGTCTGAACCAAAGCCCCACCCTTTATTATTTTGATTTGATTTGGCTCTCCCTTTCTATCTTTCAATAATTGAGGACAAGCCAGAAAGCGTCTATTTTTCTTTTTCTTAAGCAACTCTAGAGCTTCCTCTTTATATCCCGGAGCAACAACACATTCCACAAAAAAAGTCTCATCGATCTTTTTAGCTGTTTCCATATCAACTATTTTATTTAAACCGATAATGCAGCCGAAAGCTGAAATCGGGTCGCACGCCAGAGCGTCACTATAGGCATCTGCCAAGTTGTCTGCACAAGCCGCACCGCAGGGATTGGTATGTTTGAGAATCACTGCAAAGGGTCTAGTGAAATCCTCTATCATTATCAAAGCTGCGTCCAGATCAACTAAGTTATTGAAGGAGATTTCCTTGCCCGACAAAATCTCCGAAGTTATCACACTCGGACCAGGGAAGCCCTCACCTCTGTAGTAAGCCGCCTTTTGGTGCGGGTTTTCCCCATATCTTAGAGAGTGAACTTTTCTATAACTTGAGATTAAATTTGCTGGAAATATATCTTCGCTTTTAACAACCTCTCGATTAAAGTAACCAGCAATCACGTTGTCGTAAGAAGAGGTATGCTGAAAAACCTCCAAAGCCAAACTTTCACGAGTTACGAGACTCAAGCAACCATCCTTCTCTTTTAGCTCTTTGATAATCTCTTCGTATCTATGCGGACTGGTTAGTACTGCCACATCTTTGTAGTTTTTGGCAGCTGCCCGAAGCAAACTGGGACCACCAATATCGACCTGCTCAATCGCTTCTTCTATTTTCACATTGGGTTGGGAGATGGTCTTCTCAAAAGGATAAAGGTTAACCACTACTAAATCAATTAGCTTTAACTCCTGTTGGATGACTGTCTTCTTGTGTTCTTCATCTTCTCTCTTGGCTAATATGCCGCCGAAAATTTTAGGATGCAACGTCTTGACTCTGCCATCCAAAATCTCTGGAAAACCGGTGAAAGAGGATAGACTGACTGTCTTTATTCCTGATTTTTTTAGCTCTCTTTCAGTTCCTCCGGTTGAAATGATTTCCACTCCGAAATCTGTCAAAACACTGGCTAACTCTTTCAATCCGGTTTTATCTGAAACGCTGATTAGGGCTCGGCTTATTTTAACTAATCCTTCCTGTTCCAAATTCTCCATTTCCTCTCCTATTTTTTAGATATTAGAGCCTGGTAGGCCTGTTGATATTTCTTTAAGGTATTTTCTATTATCACCTCTGGCAGTTCAGGTGCCGGTGGCTTCTTGTTCCAATTGATGGATTCCAGATAATCCCTGACATATTGCTTATCAAAGCTATCTTGTGGCTTGCCAACTTTGTAATTACTTTTTGACCAGAAGCGCGAGGAGTCAGGGGACAGGATCTCATCAATTAAGATGATTTTATCATTCAGAATGCCAAATTCGAATTTGGTATCAGCGATTATGATACCTCTTTCTTCTGCATAATCTCTTGCTTTCTTGTAAATCGCAATACTCTTCTCTTTCAGAAAGCCAGCCAGCTCCCTCCCCAAAATCTCCTCGGTCTTCTTGAAACTTATATTTTCATCGTGCCCGGTTTTCTCTTTGGTGGCTGGAGTAAATATCGGATTGGGCAGTTTCTCGGATTCTTTTAATCCATAAGGGAAGGGGATTCCGTGTATCTTCACATCTTTTCCCTCTTCTGCGCTCCACATTATTTCTTTATACTCTTTCCACAAAGACCCAGAAATATATCCTCTAGCCACGCATTCCACGTCCATCCTCTGGGCTTTCTTAACCAGCATCGACCTACCTTCCAACTGGTCTCTAGATTTCTGCAATTCTTTTGGAAACTTGTGAACTTCAGAGGTGATAAGGTGATTGGGTATTATATCTTCTACGAAATCAAACCAGAAAAGGGACATCTGGGTTAATA
>DASWLN010000139.1:0-10879 GCA_036396115.1 Candidatus Zixiibacteriota bacterium | reverse complement strand
AAGCATGCGTATCCACTCTGATACCATGCCCGCCTGGTACGTGAAAACTTTTGATCAAGCCGGGGCTGGGCATGAAATCTTTTTCCGGGTCTTCCGCATTGATGCGGCATTCCATAGCGTGTCCTTTCACTTTTATATCATCCTGGGTAAAAGGCAACTTCTCCCCGTAGGAAATCTTTATCTGCTCCTTTATCAAATCTACATCTGTAACCTCTTCAGTTACCGGATGCTCCACCTGAATTCGGGTGTTCATCTCCATAAAATAAAAATCCTTGTCCTTATTTAACAGAAACTCTATGGTGCCAGCACTTTCATATCCAACATTTTTCGCTCCTTTGACCGCAGCCTCACCCATCCGTTGCCTTAAATCTTCATCTACTGCGACTGAAGGTGATTCCTCCAAAAGCTTCTGATGTCTCCTCTGAAGAGAACAGTCCCTTTCTCCCAGATGAACCACATTGCCGAAAGAATCACCCAAAAGCTGAAACTCAATGTGCCGGGTATTTAGAATCACTTTCTCAATATAGACTTCTTGATTATTAAAAGCCGCTTTGGCCTCCACCTGAGCTAAACTGAAGTTTCTTTTTAATTCCTCTTCGTCCTTTGCAATCCTCATCCCTTTCCCACCACCACCTGCAGCCGCCTTAACCATCACCGGAAAACCTATCTCTTTGGCAATCTCCAAACCTTCTTCCCAGGATTGCACCACCCCTTCACTCCCCGGGATTACCGGAACCCCGGCATCTTTCATACTTTTCTTGGCTAATGCCTTGTCTCCCATCATTTTTATCATTAAGGAGGAAGGTCCAATAAACTTTACTCCGCAAGATTCACAGATCTCTGCAAAACCCGCATTCTCCGCCAAGAATCCGTATCCCGGATGAATGGCATCGGAATTTGTCACCTCTGCCGCACTTATTATCCTTTTGGGGTCAAGGTAACTCTGAGCTGAACTGCTGGGACCGATGCAGACATCCTCATCTGCGAACCGAACATGGAGCGATTCCCTATCTGCCTCGGAATAGACTGCTACTGTTCGAATACCCAGCTCTTTGCACGCACGGATTATCCTCAGGGCAATTTCCCCTCGATTGGCAATCAATATTTTTTTGTACATAAATTACTTCTTGCTATCTTTCCCCTCAAACTCCGTCCACCCTTTATCGGAGGTACTAACGATACCCCTAACCCGTAAATCGAAATCATCCGGATTTGTGGTTTGGGCTAAGGCTTCTTTGTAGGATATGATTCCATTGCGGTAAAGCTGCATAATTGACTGGTCGAAGGTCTGCATTCCATATTGGATATTTCCACTTTCGATAAGCTCCGGGATAAGGGAATTCTTCATCGGGTCAACCAGATATTCCCTCACCGCACCAGTAGAAACCAATATTTCAACTGCCGGCACCCTTCCTGGCCCATCCACTCGAGGTAAAAGCCTCTGGCAGACTATTGATTTCAGGGTGCTGGCGAGAAGTAATCTTATCTGCAAATGCTGATGGGGCGGGAAAAAAGAGATGATTCGACTTATGGTCTCAACCGCATTTAGGGTATGCAGGGTAGTTAGGACCAAATGCCCGGTATCCGCTGCAGTCAGGGCTATGGACATAGTCTCCTTATCTCTTATTTCACCAATCAGGATGACATCCGGGTCCTGTCTGAAGGCATGCCGCAAAGCAGTGGCAAATGACTCAGTATCCCCTCCAATCTCCCTTTGACTGATGATGCTTTTCTTGTCCCGATAGACATATTCAATGGGGTCTTCTATGGTTAAGACGTTATCAGTGCGGACATTGTTAATATAATTTATCATTGCCGCCAAGGTGGTCGATTTCCCGCTTCCGGTAGTTCCGGTAACAATGATAAGACCCCTGCGGCTATCAGCCAGATTCTTTAAAACTGGTGGGAGATTCAATTCCTCAAAACTGGGGATTACGGTATTAACTGCGCGAATGGCAATGCCACTAGTTCCTCGCTGTCTATAAAAGTTTATGCGGAAACGTCCTAATTTGCTCACGCTCAAGGCGATATCCAGTTCAGACTGCTGATGGTAACGTTCCAATTGTTGCTCATTCAGCATCTGCTGCATAATCTTGCTTACATCTTCAGAGGTTAAGGGATCAGGGTCAATTGGTTTGAGCACGCCATCTATGCGCAAAGTGGGCCTTAAGCCAACTCTCAGATGTAAATCCGAGGCTTTGGCGTTAACCACCTCGGCAAGCATCTTTTTTAAGCTCATCGCCATAGCTTAACCTCTTTGGAAATCAAGGCCTTGAAACTCTATCTATTACTTTATTTCGTCTTTTTTGGAGCTAAGTTTAGAAATTATTCTTAAGCCGGCTCAATTAAAAACAAGGTTTGACCGAATTCAACCGGTTTGGCATTCTCTACAAGAATCTTTACTACCTTCCCCGAAATCTCTGACTCTATCTCATTCATCAATTTCATTGCTTCGATAATGCAGACCACCTGGCCAACAGTGATGATTTGACCTACATCTGTGTATAGTTTTGCCCCAGGTGCGGGTGCACGGTAGAATGTCCCTACCATGGGAGATTTAATCGGCACCAGATTAGCCGGAATCTCCTCCTTTTTTGTTTCCGCTGTGGGCTCAGGAGCAACTTGCGGAGCCGGATTGTTGACTGGTGGGCTCACAGTTATGGTGGGAATAGCGGCGGTAGCTGAATTTTCCGCTTCCGCTACTTTCTTTCTAATCCTCACCATCCTTCCCCAGCTCGACACCTCAAGCTCGCCGATATTGCTCTCCTCTACTAATTTTATCAACTTTCTGATTTTTCTCTCGTTCATTTTTACCTCACCTGATTTCTATGAGATTTTTAGGGGATTGGTTTAGTACCTTGCATCCCCGTGCAGTGATTAAAACATCATCCTCAATCCTTACTCCACCCCACCCTGGAATATATATTCCCGGCTCGATGGTGATGACCATGCCGGGCTTCAAGATAGTCTTGCTTCGAGCATTGACCATTGGTCCAGAATGAACCTCCAGACCCAACCCGTGCCCCAGACCATGCCCAAAATACTTACCATATCCTGCCTTGGCGATGACCTCGCGGGCAACCTTATCTAATTCCATTCCACTTATTCCTGCTTTGGCTCTGGATATGGCTTTTGTCTGTGCCGACAGTACTAAACTGTATATCTTCCTCTGCTTAAGTGTTGCCTTTCCCAAAACCAAGGTGCGAGTCATATCCGAGACATATCCTTGATAGATTGCCCCCATATCAAAGGTGACAAATTCCCCGACTTTCAGTTTCTTTTCCGATGCCCTACCGTGCGGCATACTGGACCTATATCCTGAAGCAACAATGGTGGAAAAAGCAGCTCCATCCCCTCCCATCCTCTTAAAACTATGCTCTATCTCCGCTGCCAAATCCTTTTCTCTTACTCCCGGCTTGACCAGATCAAGAATATGAGAAAAAGTTTTGTCAGTTATCTGGGCTGCCTTCTCTATTTTGGCCACTTCGCCTTTATCCTTTATTATCAAAAGGGATTCCACCAGATTTTCAGTTGGCACCAAGAGCGCATTAGGAATAATCTCTTTTAGCTTCTGAACTGTGCTGTAGCTAGTATGATTGGCTTCAAATCCTATCCTTTGATTCCTTTTTTGCAGGAATTTGAATTTAGCTAAATCATAAATCAGCTCCCTCTGGGCAAAATGCAGCTTTAAATCTTTGACCTCTTTTTGGGCTTGCTCCTGATAACGAAAGTCGGTAATGAAGAGTCTCTTATCAGAAGCGAGCACGACCAAACCATTTGTGCCATCATACCCGCTTAGGTATCTCACATTTGGCTGGAAATTGACCAAAAGGGCATCCAGGTTTTCTTTTTCTAAAAGGGAAACTATTCTTCTTATGCGGTTTTTCATTTTACCCAATAAAAAACAATAACACCTTTACTTCAAGGTGTCAAGCAAAAATGTTGTGTTATCTGAATTCTATCTCTTATATCTATTGAGAACTGTATTGATTATATGCTTAGTGGATTTCCCCTGTACCAATTTTATTCTGACTACTTTTCCCCCGCTCAATTCAACTATATCTTTTCCAACTATCCCTCTCTTCTTATAATCCCTTCCTTTAACTAATACATCCGGCATCAAAGCAGAGATAAGCCTCCTCGGCGTCTCTTCATGAAATAGGCAAACGTAATCCACCGGCAAAAGGTTAGCTAAAATTTCCGCTCGATCATTTTGGCTAATTATCGGCCTCTGTTTTCCCTTTATCTTTTTGACCGACGAATCGGTATTTAAGCCAACAATCAAAATATCCCCTAATCTTTTTGCCTTTTTTAAGAAATCTATATGCCCGCGATGCAAGATATCGAAACAGCCATTAGTAAAAACAATCCTCTTTCGGGCTTTTCTGGCTTTTTCCCTAATTCTAATCAATCTATTCAGCTTCACAACTTGACCCATTTTAGTCCTCATTTCCATTCACAAAATCTTTCAAATCCTCCAACAGGGTCTTCTTATCCACTTGGCCTGTTCCGATCTCTCCCACTACGATTCCAGCCGCATGATTTGAAATCAGAGCTGACTCCTTCAAATCCGCACCAGCACAATAGGCTACGCTGAAAGCGGAGATGACCGTATCTCCTGCTCCGGTTACATCATATACTTTCTTGGCTACGGTTGGAAAATGGGTTAAAGTTTTATCTCTTTGAAATAAAGACATGCCTTTCTCCCCTCGGGTGACAAGTATCGATTCCACCTCCAGGCGCTCCAGAAGTCCCCAGCCAACCTCTTCCAAGCTTTTCTCATCTTTGATTCTTTTCCCGAATGCAAAGCTGGCTTCATCAAGATTGGGAGTAATTATGGACACTTTCTTATAATTTATGAAATGTGTCTCTTTGTTGGGATCAACTGCGATAAACTTTCTATCTTTCCTTGCTAAAAAAATCAACTCATTCAATAGATTCAAGGTAATCATCCCCTTACCATAATCCGAGATGATTATGGCATCTATCTCCTTCATCTTATCATTCGCAAACCTAAGAATCCTCTTGCAAGTCTCGCTGTTCATCTCCTCTATATTTTCTCTGTCCGCACGCACAACTTGCTGATGATGGGCGATTATTCTGGTCTTGGAGGTAGTGGGACGATTCTTGTCCACGAGTATTCCTTCATCTGATATTCTTAAACTCTTAAGTAAACTCCTCAGCTTCTCACCATTTTTGTCCTTCCCCACCAGCCCTACCAAAATCGGCTCAGCTCCTAAGGTTTCGATATTTAAGGCAACATTGGCCGCACCGCCGAGTTTGATTGTCTCTCTTGTGACCTCCACCACCGGAACCGGTGCCTCTGGTGAGATGCGGGAGACATTCCCCCACAGATATTCATCCAGCATCACATCACCAACCACTAATATCTTATGCCCGCCCAGATTTGAAAAAATCTTTTCTAAGCGAGCAAGTTTGATTTTACGCATAGTGTTTATCTTTCTAAAATTACCTTGACATTATTCACTAATATATTAAAATGCAGTCAAAACGCAAGGATGATTTTCACCTTATCTGTTAGGATAATTACAATTTTCTGAATTTTTAAAGCTTAAACTCTGCACTGTACGGTGCAGGGTAAACTTGTAAACTTTTAAACTGTCTTCAAGGAGAAAAAAGTGGAGCAAAAGAAAAAGTTAAACATTGAATTAGGTGAAAAGGAATCCGAAGGGATATATTCAAATTTGGTCTTGATTGTCCACTCGCCTTCAGAGATTATATTCGACTTCGCCCGAATAATGCCCGGAGTGCCAAAAACCAAGCTCTATGCCCGAATCATAATGACTCCCCAGCACGCCAAGATGTTTTTAAAGAATCTGGAGGAAAGCATCAAGAATTTTGAAAACGAATTCGGGAAGATTAACCTTCCCGACAAAGAGGATATGCAGATAGGGTTTCAGAAAAAAGAATAAAATGCGTGACCCTGCACTATATGGTGCAGGGCGTCGGGGCAGAGCTTGTCCCCGCCTAACAAAACCGCATAGGGGCGGACTTTACGTCCGCCCGAAAATGTATGACAAAATTACCAAAACGAAGAAGCTCTCTACGCTTAAAAGGTTTTGATTATTCCTCCGAAGGTTGTTATTTTGTGACCATAAATTGCAGGGAAAACAGAAAATGCTTTGCCAAAAATGGAATTAGAGATATTATTAAGAATAATATCGAAAAATTGAATGGTGCTTTTTCTCTAACTATTGAGGGATGTGCTATAATGGAAAACCATCTCCATCTAATGATAACAATTAAAAATAGAAATAATACAAACTTATCAAAAGTAATCCAATCTTTTAAATCTCTAATTGCTAAAGAAGTTAGAGAAAGAGTAGGAATTTATGACAAGATTTGGCAACGGGGATTTTATGACCATATTATCAGAAACGAAAAAGATTATAGAGAAAAGATGGAGTATATAACGAACAACCCTTTAAAATTCGAGCTCGGGCGAAGATGAACTTCGCCCCTACGCGAGCTGATTTGTTTCTACAAGAAAATGGTCGCGTAGGGGTGGAGCTTGTCTCCACCCAATAAATTGAATTGTGTGATGACGAAAATCTTAGAAACCATTTTAAACAAAATTGATTTATCAGATATTATAATCGCAATTCTTACAATAGCAGGCTGGATTATCGCTTTTATTATTATGAAAAATGAGGTCAAAAAAACACATGAAAAAAATCTAAAGCTCCAAGATAAGCTACTAGCAAGACAAGTGGAATACGAAGCTTACAAGGAACTACAGCGCACTATCAGACCTTTTAATGAATCATTGATTGATTTCTACACTTATCTAGCAATTTTGCGCAGCGATATAGAATTAACGCATAAAACAACTTCGCCTTTTGTATGCCCGTCTTGCGATTGGGAAACAGTTCACACCAAGTTATTAGAACTAATGGAGTTAAGTGGATCCAAACTACGCAATTTTTCTTTTACCTATGATTTCAATCAGATTGTTTTTCCCGAATTAAGAGAAACTACCTTAAAAATAGGAGATGCTTACTTGTCTTTTGCGGACAATGAGTCCGATTTCTTTGCATTCTATCCGATAAATTGTTCACCAGATAACAAAATTCCCCTAAAAGAAAAACAAAAAGAGTTTAATGATAAAATCAATTCTCTAACGAAGAAGTTGATTGGCATAATGGCGGGTTTGGAAGATTTGAGTATAGAACTGCAAAACAAAGTGCTCGGAACTGTTCTCGACAGAAGTATAAATAAGGAAGAACTTATTAAAATAAGTATAAATACCCTTAAGAGGTCGGGCGAAGATGAACTTCGCCCCTACGCGAACCAATGAATAACCGCGTAGGGGTGGAGCTTGTCTCCACCCGATAATAAATTATATTGCTATAACAATTTTATAAAAAAGGAACCAAAATGGCTATTGGCTCTTTCGCTTTTGTATTGCATTCTCATTTGCCTTACGTTATCGCTCACGGTAAGTGGCCACATGGTATGGACTGGCTGAATGAAGCCTCGGCTGAGACTTATATTCCCCTTTTGAATATATTGAATGAACTGGTGGAGGAGGGATATTCTCCTAAACTCACAATCGGGATAACCCCGGTATTGTTGGAACAGCTGGCTGACCCAACTTTCAAAGAGGAATTATCAGATTATTTGGAACAAAAGATAAAGGCAGCTGAAGATGACGTAGTGGAATTCCAAAGGTATAAGAAGGAAAACCTTTTGAAATTAGCTTTGAAGTGGACAGAGTATTACAGCAAGATTAACGATGATTTCGAGAATAAATATAAGAGAGACCTGATTGCGGCTTTCAAAACATTACAGGATAGTGACCATATTGAAATCATCACCTCTGCAGCCACACATGGGTATTTGCCTTTATTATCTGAGGATACCAGCGTGCAGGCTCAGATAAAATTAGGAGCGCAGGTTTACGAGAAACACTTTGGCAAAGAATCGAGGGGAATCTGGTTGCCGGAATGCGCTTATAGACCAAGATACAACTGGACTTCTCCGGTTGAAACTTCAATTGGAAAGCCAAATCATCTGCGCAAAGGAGTGGATGAGTTTTTAAGTGAAAATGGGATAGATTATTTTATCGTCGATTCTGCGTTGCTAAGAGGCGGGAAAGCGATCGGAGTTTATGTTGACAGGTTTGAAGCGCTAAAACAGCTCTGGGGACGATTCGAAAAGGAGTATCAGCCCAGAGAGGAAGAATTCGACAAGACCCCAAGAGAAGTTTATCTGGTCAACTCCGGCGGTGAGGGGAAAAAGCCAGTGGCGATATTCACCCGCGACCCGGACACAGGTTTACAAGTGTGGAGCGGTGAATGGGGATATCCCGGAGATGGAAACTATCTTGACTTTCACAAGAAGCACTTTCCGGGTGGACATCGTTATTGGAAAATCACCAGCGCCAAAAGCGATTTGGCGGATAAGATGGAATATTATCCACCGGATGCGGATAGAATGGTACCGGAGAATGCCACCCATTTCAAGGGATTGGTTAAAAGATTGTTGGTTGAATATTATCAGAAAACTAAACAAAAGGGGATTGTCTGCGCCCCTTATGACTCCGAGTTATTTGGACATTGGTGGTTTGAAGGGACAAAATTTCTAAAGTTGGTTCTGGAGAATATTGCAGACGATCCGGAAATCGAGCTTACTACCTGCAGCAAGTTTTTGGACGAATCTAAGCCGAGCAAAGTTATTTCCATCCCCGAAGGCTCCTGGGGAGAAGGGGGATATCATTATATCTGGCTTAACAAGTGGACCGAATGGACCTGGAAACATATCTATGAGGATGAGCTCTGGATGCAAACCTTGGCTGAAAAGTTCAAAGAGACGGGCGATGAGAACTTAAATAAAATCCTGAAACAGCTTGCCCGGGAACTATTGCTTATGGAAGCATCGGATTGGCAGTTTTTGATTTCCACCTGGAGCGCCAGAGATTATGCTGAATTGAGACTATCCGAGCATCACAACAATTTTGTTAGACTTGCCTCAATGGCAGAAAAATATGCTAGGGGCGAGAAATTAGATGAGGGGGAATGGACATTTTTAGGGGACTGCGAAAAGAGGGATAAGGTTTTCCCGGAGCTGAAACTAAGGTGGTGGGCTAATGTGGAATATCCCGCTAAATAGCCCACTATGATAGACACAGATGAAGCAATGGTCTGTATCTATTCTAATCTCGTGTTTCCTAAATTAATCTTACTATCTGGCGATACTATTAATATACTGAGTATTATTTGTGTTGAATTTTCATCCAGTCTATGAGCAAATTTTAAACCAGCGGAGCGTAGAATGAAAATTAGAAATTCATTTTTGTTAGCGCTAATTGCCATATTCCTCGTTTTGAATGTCTATCTTTTCCTTCGTCATGGAAGCATGACAAAGCCAATACCCTATAAGCCACAAGCTGAATTACCCGGAATAAAAAACGAGGAGGTTGCCCCTGCTTTTGTTCTCAAGGACCTCGAGGGGATTTCACACAGCACAGATGAGTTAAAGGGAAAAATAACTCTCTTGATATTCCGGGAGATAAAGGATGAAAAATCTTTTTTGGAAGCTTACTATTATAAGCTCCTTTTGGGGAAATACAGAGATAAAGGTTTTGTGGTGTGGATTATCTCCACTGCCAAAGATAGTCTTGCTGTCAAAGATGTGGCTAAAGTTTATTCTCCGATTTTAGTGTTAAAAGATAAAGATGGCGAGATTACCAAAAAGTATTGTAACAAGGAAATCGAGGGCTTTCGGGCATTCATAATCGATAGAGATGGAATAGTGAAGTTCAGGGATTACAATCTGCCCAATATACTTGTGAGAATGACCGTGGACAGATTTGTCTTAAACGAAGAGAAGCTTTTGGGTGAAGATGAATTTGTTAAGGGGCAGAATCTACCTTCTCTGGAATATTATGATGTTAAGGATAATAGTATCAAAAAGCTTGCGGATTTTGTTGGAAAGCCAATACTTCTGACTCTGTTTTCGGCCAACTGCCCTACTTGCAGGGAACACAAACGATTGCTTTTGATGCAGTCAGCTTATGAGGAATACGGCCCTAAGGGATTAAGAGTTGTTCTTGTCTATGGAAAAGATAATCCGCTAAGTATAATCCGAGATTACGTTCAAAAAGCTAAGCTGTCTTACGACGTTGGTGTTAGAAAAGTCGAGCCGGAAGAATCGGATAGTTATTACAAAAATTATGATTTGGAAGTTGACCCTAAAAGCATAATCGTTACCTCTGATGGAAAAGTAATATTTATCGAGGATTTAAAAGACACTCAAGAGAATATTTCTAAGGCTATAGATGAACTGTTTAAAGATAATAAATTGAGGAAAAAGAATAAATGAGGACTTAAAAAGTCCGCAAAAGACTGTTTTTACCCGCCAATTTTGGCGAATCGTCTAAGTTGTGTGATAACAACATGTTAGTTAGATAAAACCGCAAAATCGACCACATGGGCCGCAATTTGTTGCATACCTATACCTAAAAAATCCTTCAGTCGAAAATGTGCAATTAATGAGCAGTCTTAAGTGGCTGTCAATAAACGGACTGCGTCATACATTAAAAACCCTACCCTTAATTAATTCGGCAAGAATTTTGCTTATTTATTAAGTTCAGACAAATGGTCACTTAAAATAAAAAGAATGGGGGTGAGGTAAATGAAGAAGAAGATTCTTATTCTTCTGGTCGTAGTTTTAGCCGTAACTTTTGTTGCTCAGATTTTTGCAACTGCACCAGTCGATGCAAGGGACGGTACTTATTGCTGGAAGGAATGGTATCATTGCCCTGGTTTTAGATGCGGGCAGTATGTCTGGATTTGCTGTACATTCGGACTAGATAATTGTTGGGCGACATATCCGGCTCTTAAATAGCTTCGAATGG
>DASWLN010000138.1:0-2703 GCA_036396115.1 Candidatus Zixiibacteriota bacterium | reverse complement strand
CTCCGTGGCGCGCGTTGCCCCATCCGCCTGAATGGCAATATTAACCTCTCTTTCCGCTAAATCATACTTCCCCTGATACATATAGATCTTAGCCATCACCACATGGGCTGGGCCATAATTCGGATGAATCTCCAATCCCTTAGCACAGACCTGAAAGGCCTTATCTAACCCACCTTTCCGACGATAGGCATCCGCCAGAGCGGCGAAGATCTGCGATTTAGGGTTATCTGTCAAAATCCTCTGGCACTTGCTTATCCTATCATCCAGGTCTTGATGGTTAATCATATAATACCTCTTTTGAGCAACATAATCTCAATGTCTTCCATGACAAGCAGTTTTACGTATTAAGTTCCTTTTCTCCCCATATTTGGGCTAACTCATCACCTTCTGTATGAAATATATCCCCAGAATCAATATCATTAACCAAAACAACTTCGCCACATATACCACTGTGAGGCTCACCTCAAAGACGTCAAGGTATCTTCCTAATTCCAAAACTTGCGAACCAAATAAGAATAAAAATGAAACCAGAATCAGAAACCATCCCACAATCAGTTCTCCTCCTCTCAAGAAAGCCCTGATGCGCGAAGAGAACCAAAATCCAGCCACGGTCAGAAGCAATAATAATACACTAAGCACAATCATTGGAGTTGGCTGGTCAATCAACTCCCGGAAGTCGGCATTCGCATAACCTGTCTCCAACAACAGCAAGCTTATAACTAACAACGTTATCTTTTTTACTTTGTCCATATCAAATCCTCTTTTTTGAGCTATATCATTCTCAATCTGCGGAACAAATCTTCCTCTATACCATATTTCTTATCCAATTCCTTATTTTCAGAAATGAGCGGCCCTATTCCCTTTTTCAGCTCGGAGATTAGCTTGCGGGTTATGTTTTTTCCCAAAATCAGAGAACAGGTTTCCAGATAACTTGTCAGAAGCGAATTCAAACTATTGAAGATATGACAGAATCTCAATTTTTCCGGGAGCTTAGAAGCTACCTTGTTGAAGTTCTCCATATCTACTTCCGCGGGTGAAGAGAGCATCTCGCCCAGCAGGGGATGATATATCTTCTCGCTACCCAGACTCTTCTCTAAAATCTTGTCCTTGCCTTGCCCAACTTTATCTGTCAGCTCCTGGTCAATCAGGGAAAAACAGGTAGAGAATATTGTGGATAAAAGGGCTAAGAGTGTTTCATCCTCTTCCTTTTCCGACTTCTTGGGTGCCCTCTTCTTTCCCTTTTCCACTAAACCAGATACAATGAATTTGTAAATCGCCTTGGAAGTGATGAATTCGCCATAAGGGCTTAGCTCTACTATTTCGGGTAGAGTCCTCTCGCCGTTTATCAACAAGAAAGTCCTATATTCCTCCGGAGTGAATTTGACAGAGTCGTTTGCCAAATTGGGGTGAGCAACTAACTTCAGAATGGTGTCTCCGTCCGGAAGTAATTTTTGGATTTCTATCCATTCATCTATTCTTCTGGTTCCCTCCATGATTACATTCATGGTGTTAAGCTGAGTGGTACTCTGGTCCTTTGGCGGTGCCTCCCCGTCATAAAAAACGAACTCTCCTGAATCCCATCCGAATAGACTATAGACGATCTCCTCTATTTGAAGTCTTAACCATTCTGTTATATCCTCCTCATTGAGGAGCCTCATCTCCACCAATACTTTGCCCAACTTCTTGCCAGATACTCGGTGGATGCTTATTGCCTTCTCCAAATTGGGCTTGGATATTCTCCCTTTTCTTAAAAGAAGATTGCCCAGAAGAGTGCTGTCACTATTTAGGGCACTGGCGAACACTATGCCCCCCTTATCAAAATAGACGTTCTTCTGCTGGTTCCCCTTAGTGACATTGAGTCGTCCACTCTTGCTAGAGGTGCTAATCAGCTGAAGCAGGTCTGCAAAGGATACAGTACTTAGGTTTCCAGTAAAAGACATCTGTCTCCCTGGGCTGTTTTTCTGAACTTGTATTTATCCTCTAACTTAAGGAGAAATGTATGCGAGCTTTTTGCCCACATATAATCTCCTCTATTCTATTTGTTTATCGGGAGAAATAAACAAAATCTTAACCCACAAGGCAACATAAAAGTGTGGGAAACTTCCCATACAGGATGGCTAACTTATCAAGATCGCACCTGAAAACCTCGTCTTCGTGGACGGCGATGAAAGGTGCATATCTATGGAAGCAAAGAAAAACAGACTAGATGCTGAAACGAGTTCAGTATGACAACCGGGTTTTGGTTTTACGGTTTCTGTCATCTTGAACTTGTTTCTTTTCTTGTCATCCCGAACTTGTTTCGGGATCTCGATTTGGGCTTTAATGCCCTACCATTTGGGCGGGGTTCTTTATATAATTCCTGATATATCCTCACCTTTATCCTCTCCTTTAGAGTGGCTATGTAGCGGTGCGATTTATCGCACACAAAATACGGCGTCGGATAAATCCGACCGCTACAAAATATCGTGTGATTATCTTGAGAAGTAGGTCTATAACATGGTCTCGATAAGAAGAAGGTTAGGTGAGGTTAAAAACTTATTTAATGTGGTCCTGCGAATGAATTCCTTGGATTCGTCCCTGCACAATGCAATTAACCAAGAGCATAAACCAAGCAAGGAGCTCTACAGTTCAAGGGGAAAATATCGCTTTTGAATAAATCTAATACAAACTCATTAATTTACGTTCAATAAATCTCCCCTCGCC
>DASWLN010000137.1:0-2621 GCA_036396115.1 Candidatus Zixiibacteriota bacterium | reverse complement strand
ATTAGTTGAATGAATTAACAGGAGGAGCTTTGAGGGTCGGGTTTATTCAACTTCAACCTGTGTTTGGGCAAAAGAAAGTCAACTTGGAAAAAGCCATCAAGCTTATACAACAGGTTGAGGCTGACCTTTTGGTTTTGCCTGAACTTTTCAACTCTGGTTATCTCTTTCTGGAGAAAGAGGAAGTGCAAAACTTAGCCGAAAGGATACCACAAGGCGAAACCACCTCTATCTTAAGGGAAATTGCAAAAGAAAGAAAAGTAAGTCTGGTCTTTGGCATTGCAGAAGAGCACAAAGGTAAGTTCTTCAACTCCTCGGTGTTGCTTGAACCCGGAGGGAGAGTTCATATTTACCGCAAGCTTCATCTTTTTTTCGAGGAAAAACTTTTCTTCTCTCAGGGGAATAGAAAGCTTGAGGTAATTGAACTGGAAGGGGCTAAGGTGGGGATGATGGTCTGTTTTGACTGGATTTTTCCAGAGGTGGCGAGGAGCTTGACTTTGAAAGGTGTGGATATAATCTGTCATCCGGCTAACCTGATATTACCCCACTGTCAGGAGGCGATGAGGACGCGCTGCATCGAAAACAGGGTTTTCGCCATCACTGCCAACAGAACAGGCAGGGAAAGCCGAGGGGGCAAAGAGCTTTTTTTCACCGGAAAAAGTCAAATTCTTAATCCTTTAGGTGAAGTTTTGACCCAAGCTAGCCGAGATAAAGAAGAGGTAAGAGTGGTAGAGATAGACCCCCAGATGGCGAGGGATAAAAATGTCACTTTATATAACAATCTCTTTGGGGACAGAAGACCAAAATTTTATAAAAGGTGATATATGGAACTAAAAGATGCGAGCTTAGACAAAGTCGGCACCATCACCACCGGTAAGAAGACAAGGGTTGCCAAGATACTGGTTATAGATGATGAGCCGGAGATAACTGACATCGTCGAGGCTTTTTTGAAAAATGCGGGGTATGAGGTTAGAGTTGAGAACTCCAGCGTGATGGGAATTGAGAAAGCCAAAAGCTTTAAGCCGGATTTGATCCTTTTGGATATTATGATGCCGAGGATGGATGGATACCAAGTCTGCAATGAACTAAAGAAAAACTCCGAAACTAAAAATACCCCGATCATCTTCTTGACTGGAAAAGATGCCAGCCACGATGAGGGAAAAAGCTTCAAGGTGGGCGGGGATATGTTCATCAAAAAACCGTTCAGCTGTCAAAGGCTCCTGGAGATAGTTAAGATTGTGTTGATTAGTATAAGCAAGTAAACCCTGCTTTCCCTATTTTATTCCACATACATTTCCTCGGACGCACTATATTTTATCTCATTCTATTTCATTTGACAATCCCCTTTTGTTTTGCTAAATTTGAGAAATTTAATTAAGGAGACTTCTTATGAATAAGAGACTTTCTATTTCCTCACGCGCTGATATGATGCCTTACTCTCCTATCAGAAAATTGGTCCCGCTTGCTTATCAAGCTAAAGATAAAGGAATTAAAGTTTGCCATTTGAATATCGGGCAACCGGATATACCAACTCCTCCGCAGTTTATGCGGGCGGTAAGAAGTTACAAGCAGAAGGTCTTAGCTTATGGCGATTCTCAAGGGGATAGGGAGTATCTGAAAGCTTTAGCGGAATACTACAAAAGAAGGAGTATAGAAGTTAAACCCCAGGACATCGTTGTTACCACTGGAGGAAGTGAAGCCATAATCTTTGCGATGTTGTGTGTAGCTGATACTGATGAGGAACTTATTGTCTTTGAGCCATTTTATCCCAATTATAACGGTTTTGCCCGAATGGCGGATGTTAAACTCGTGCCCATCACCTTACGGGCAGAAAATGGTTTTCACCTTCCATCCAGAAGTGAAATAGAAAAAAAGATAACTAAGAAAACTCGTGCTATTCTGGTTTGCTCACCTAATAATCCGACTGGAACCGTTTATACCCGAAAAGAGATGGAGATGCTGGCGCACATCTGCAAGAAAAATAATCTCTTTCTCCTCTCAGATGAAGTGTATCGTGAGTTTATCTATGAAGGAAAACATACCAGCATTTTGCATTTGAAAGGGATGGAGAAAAGAGGTATTATTATTGACAGCATCTCCAAGAGGTTCAGCGCCTGTGGTGCTCGAATCGGATGTCTGGTGAGTAAAAACCCCGAGGTGATTAACTCTGCCTGGAGAATGGGGCAAGCTCGTTTGTGCGTTCCCTCAATCGAACAGTTCGCCGCTAAAAATGCTTTAACAATTAATGATTCATATTTCAAGAAGATGACCAAAGAGTATAAGAGAAGAAGGGATGCGGCATATCAGGAATTGATGAGGATTCCGGGCACGGTCTGTGTAAAGCCCGGCGGTGCTTTTTACATTATGGCTAAGTTCCCTATAACGGATATCGAGCATTTTGCGAAGTGGATGCTAACTGATTTCTCTTTGGATGGAGTAACCACTATGATCGCTCCCGGTCCCGGATTTTATTGCACTCCCAACCGAGGAAAAGATGAAGCCCGAATCGCCTATGTTTTGAATGTGAAGGATTTAAGAAAAGCAATGAAGATTTTGGCTTCTGGAATTAAAGTCTATAACAGCATAGGGAAAAAATGATTTCGAAAAAAGACTATTACATTGGA
>DASWLN010000136.1:0-10046 GCA_036396115.1 Candidatus Zixiibacteriota bacterium | reverse complement strand
CACGAAACACAATCCTGCACCCTTGAATTCTTTCTTCAACTTAAGGATTGAGATATATTCCATCACCTTTTCTTTTACTTTCTTCTGGCCAAAGAATTCCTGATTTAGAATCGCCTCAACCCGCTCAATGTCGATATCTTTTGTTCCGCAACTCTTCCAGGTAAGTGATAAGATCCAATCAACATAACTCCTTATCCTGCCATATTCAGCTGAAGCTGGAGATATGAGTTTAAGTCTTTCCGCCTCCAGGAGAGTCTGTTTTTCAACATCTAAAGGCAAAGAGGTTTTGAGAATTTTCTCTTTAAGCTCATCTACTTCCTTCTCCACCGGATCCACCATGCCCAATTCCCTTTGAATCTCTTTTAATTGCTCCCGCAGATAGCGGGTTCCGGTTTCCTTATCTATGGTGGTCTTGACTTTTGCATCTATCTCTTCCGCAATCCTCAATCCCTCTAGCTCTTTTTGTAGAAACTGGATCAGTTTCTCCAATCTTTCCTTGACATCCACACATTCTAATATCTCCTGCTTAGTGCTGAGGTTAAAGTGAATGGTGGAAGCTACCATATCTGCAAATCTGCTGGCGTCTCCTACATTCATATTGAACACATGGGTAAGCTCTTGTGGATAACTAGTGTCATGCTCTATCAGCTTCTCCAGCAAATCCATGCTTTTCTTAATCAGAGGTTCAACTTCACCTGTCTTCCCTTCCTTTTCCACAACGAGACTAATTTTTGCTCTGAAGTAAGGTTCGGCTTGAATTACCTCATCCAGGTTAATGCGAGCTAAACCTTCAAATGTCACCTGGATGGAATTTTTGGGAAATTCCTTAATATTCAAGATCTTTGCGGCTACTCCGCGACGCGATATCATCTCCACGCTGAGCTTATCCTGGGTAGGATACTTAGCCAAAACTAAAGCAATCACGGCACCTTGCTGGGAGTTATCTTTAATCAAGCGAGTGTTTCTCTCAAAACCTAACTGGACTGCAGTCACCCCTAAAGGGAAAATGATGGTGGTCATAAGAGGTAGAACTGGAAGTACAGCTGGTATATCCGGGTTCTTTTCGACTGTTTTTCTATTTTCCTGCTCAGCCATTTCGATTCTCCGATAACTTTGGGCCCAATTATTATATCGTCAGATTAACTCTTTGGTTTATCTTCGATTATTAAGCCCGATCTGGGTAATTGTCAAGATATATTTGTGACTGTGTTCGAGAAGTGAAGACTCATATTACTTGAAGAAGCTGATAAATCTCCAAGGCGAGAAATTACAATTTTACACTGAATTAGACCCATTACCTTTTAGAATCATCAATAATTACCTTTAGCTCTCCGCTTCGGTCTATCTGCCATTTGTCAATCGTAGCATCATCATCCAAGCTGGTGGCAATGGCTGTGGCAACGAAGGAGGTTTCGTCTCCGGTTATGGTGTAAGCATATCTCACCTGGGGCATCAACTCCACCCCCAGATCCACAAAAGCATTTAGATGTTCTTTATCAGCAGCTATTCCTTCAGGAGGTATCCAATAGGAGTCATTGTTGAGCTTATAGGATTTTTCCATCACAAAGATATGTTTGAGCATCTGCTGGGCTTCTGTCTGTTTTGCTTTTGTTCCTGCGCTCATATACTGAGGAATAGCCAGTCCTGCCAGAATCCCGATTATCACCACCACGATCATAAGTTCAAGCAGGGTAAAACCACCCTGATACTCTTTTTTCGAGAACATGCTCCTTCTCCTTTGTCAATATATTGAATAAGCCCTATTTAATCTGACGAAACTCTCCAGGTTTAAGCTTTTGTTGTATCCTTCCAGCTTTAATTTTATTGCGATGCCCGTAACCTCACCTAGCTCATCCGGGTCGAGCCTAAGATTCAAGTTCTTGTCGAGCGATTCCTGGTCTTTGGGCGAACCGTGAGCATCAGCTGGTCTACCAAAACAGACCAGTTCAATGTCGCCTAAAGCAATTCGGCCATGGTTTAATTCGTCCTCATTTCTTTTTAAGACGTTTCCATCCACGTAATAGGATGTCTTCTTCCCCTGGTCACTGATCAGCTCTATCCTGTCTTTTGAAACATACACCAAAGAATCAGCCTCCCGGATATCCTTAGCCAAAGAGTTAATACAAAGCAAGCCAACATCCTCGAGCTCTGCTTTTTGCTGCCAATCTACAATTAACTTATTGACGAAAAGATTGGAGTAGAGCACAAAAGTGATCATTATACCAGATAGAGCGCAGGCTACCAGAACCTCAACTAAGGTTATGCCCCGCTCACTTCTGACCGAGATATTTTTCAGTATAAAGCGATGCCAGAACTTTATCATCACTTCTCCTCGAAACCTCTATGGTAATTGACACAAGCCCGTTATCCTCCTGGATTCTCTTTGATATGTTCCAGGATATCCTATTTATTTTTACCATATTCTTTTCATCTACGAATGTTCTATTGTTGAGAGTTTTTTCCATTTCTTCTCTGCCCAAGTTGGTAGCAACGATTAGATCCGAATTAGAATACTTGTTCAAGACCGTTGCCATCAGGGTTACCAAAGGCAAAAGTATCGATACGAATATGGCCAAGGATATCAAAACCTCAAGTAACGTATACCCATTTAATCTTGAAATCCTTTTCATGTTTAATTCAAGCACATGTATTTTACAATCTCAAGCCCGGATGAGTTATCCAAACCAATGGGTAAGATCATCTCCTTATTTAACTTGGACCTATCTATCAACGCATCTTTGAGCCAGTTGATATAAGTGGTCGGGCTCTTGTACAAGTAGAACCTATGCGTATTAATACAACCAAAGGCCTCCCCTTCAATCGTCACATAACCAGAAGAATACATAATTCCATAAAAATCAGCATTTGACTTTATATGGACGATGCCGTTATTCGCTAATTTGGAATTGGTATCTGGCACTTCTCCGCAGAAAACCAATATCCCCTCAACTGGGTTATCGCTTTCAATGGATATGCTTCCCTCTATGCTTTTCTCTTCCTTTCTCCCTTTGACCAAAAGCAGCGCAGGATAGGATGTGGTGGCATGACCTTTAACAGTTATACCTATATCTGAGATGGCTTGCGACCCAAACCTGCAATTATCCTGCATAACTATCTCTGATGGAGAATAAAGCAGGCAGTCTCTGACCTGACAATCATCTGAGAGGATAATTCCCTTCTTGGCAAATAAGATCAACCCGCCTTCGAGCTTTGTGTTTCTGGTTATCTCTATTCTGCCTTCACACCATACAAATCCCGGGCCTTTGAAAACTGTCTGACCCGAAGAGCCAAAAACCAAATCACCATTGACCTGCACGCACTTATCTTTAAAGTAATTCAGTTCAACTTTATCATCTATAACCAGAGTCCTGTCAATTGTCAGATCTGGTTTTCTCTTTTGATTTTCTATTACTTGTGCAAACTCCTCCAATGGTTTGTTTGAGTAAGCTGGTAATCTCAGGTCCTTTGTGATCAAAATATTTCCATCAACTAATTTTTTGCCAATAAATTCTTCTCCTTCAAATCTCCCAGGCATAACGCCGGCTGGCCCAACTCTGACGTCTCCTATTATTCTGCTATTTCCAGTGACAACCAGAGGATAAGCAGGGTCCCCTAAATTGATTGCATATTTGTAAGTCTCATCTGGTTTTTGGCCAAGGATGGCTTTTACTTTCTTTGTAGTTCCTCCTGATTTTCCTTGAGAGTCTATGGCAATGTAGCTTCCCCAGTTATATATTGTGAAATCATAGGAGTCAGCTTTATCTATATCCTGATGATAATTTTCCGGTCTCCACCAGATATCTCTATCTTGATTTCCGGAAAGACACCAGATGGCCCTATTTACTCCAGCCTCAGCCAAATAAGAGGCTTTTAAGTCCAAGAGGCCTTTCTGCGCCTGAAACTTGTGCCAGGAACCATAAAGTATGACTGAGCCAAAAAGCAGAGAGATAATAAGAAATACTGCCAGGATAGTGATCAGGACTGAACCTTTTTCGTTATTCATCATTGTTATCTTAATTATCTTCCAGATATCAGCAGCTTGTACCGTCTTCCCTTAAAAGTATAGTAAACTTCCTCTCTGGTAATCTTGTCAACCAGAACGTCTCCTATCTTATCTTTCTGCATAACCACGAGCGTTTGACCCAACTCGTTTTTAATTGTTGCCACGGGTCTTTCGGGATCCCAGGCTATGCCAACCAGAACCAATTTAGGCGGAGGAAGCTGGTCTTTCTTTGCCTTGAGAGCTTTCAAAGCAAGGCTATCCCTTTTCTCTTTTTCATAAAAGAAAGGTGCTTCGAAGGGATCTTTGTAGTCCTCCTGATAAACGAAATCAGAGGTCAATTTCATCTGGTTGATTGAGAAGCTTACTTTGCCTTTGTCCTCTTTTGATTCCCTGCCTTCTGTTGCCTTTTCCTTCGCATCTTGTTCTATTCCCGCCTCTTTATATGGCTTTGGGCTGAAAGAGAACAAACCCAGGTTACGCGTCCATATGATTACCAGAAGGATTATCCCTATGACGAATATGCCTTTCTTGATTGCGTTTCCATCCATAACCCTATTCCCTCATTCCCGTAGGCGGGGCTCCCAGCCACGCTTTGCCCTTCTTGGCTGTGCTTCCCTCCATAACTTATTCCCTGACAAGATAAAGAGTTGCCTTCAGGCTCGCATCGAGGCTGTAAGAGATGTAATCTCTTGTTGATATATCTAATGACTCAATTCTCAAAGGATGAGAGCTGTTTTCAATCTTGTTTATGAAATTTGCTATATGGTGATATTCTCCCTCAAGTTCTATCTCAAAGGGAACTTTAACATAGTTCTCTTCTTCAATTGCCGAGGAGGAATTTACTGAAATCAAAGATACCTTGCTATCCACAGCTGATTGATTGAAAAGCTCAATTGCCGGAGCCAATCTATTCCTGGTGATTTTCCTGGATTGAAGATGGGAAACAGTTTTCATGATCTCACTATTCAGATCCTTCTCCTGTTGAATCCCCTTGTCCAACGTTTCAAGCGAACTGTATTGTTTGCTCATCTGATAGGTTCTGTGAATCTTCTCAAAGAAAAGTTTGGCCAGAGGTAAATCCACGACTAAGAATAAGACCAATACCACAACTATGCCACTAACAAGGATAAGCATCCTTCTGTAATTCAATAGAAAATCTATGAGTCTATTGCTCTGCATAATTAAGACTTAGATTGAAATTGAATCTTAAACTTAAACAGCGCCTCTTTATACTTTGCGGGTAGTTTAGTCAGCTCAGTAGTCTCCACCCTGTCCAAATACAATAGCTTGACATCCTCAAATAGATTTGACTCCTCTAGATTCCTAAAGAAACCGCTTACTCCTGCCTGAGAAACTGCCAATCCCGCTATCTCAGTCCTTTGATTGGAGGAGATGCTTTCAGAAGATATACTCCTTAACCAAACCCCCTCTGGCCGATATTTGCTAATCAGATAAAGAAGTCTGGATTCTCCGGATCTATTCAGAAGCATCTGGCTAAGTTTTCCCCACTTTTCCTCCAGGATCTGGTTTTCTTGTTTCAAGTCATTTAAGGTCTCCAGCTTGGATTCAAACCCTTTGACTTTGTCTTTGTTCAAACTATCGAACAAGGCAAATCCTATGTTGAAAATTCCAAGAACAATAAGCAAGAGCAAGAACGCTTTAAGGCTATAGCCAAAAACCCTGGCAATTGATTTTGTGTAGCCATCAAGCCTGTTGTGTGAAAATAGAAGATTTGTGGTGGCTTTGGATATAGAGCCACCTGATTTGTCTACAAGTGAAAAAGGAATAACATGGGTTGAGGGAACAGACCGTTCGTCCAAGTGTTTTTGTAGCCAACTCTGCTCTAAAAGACTCAGCCCAGCTTTCTCAAAGGCATGCTCATATGATGAAGCCAGGTTTCCTTCACCTAATATCAGAAACTTCCAGTTTTCCGTTCTTTCATCGCTATGGCAATATAATTGCATAAGATTTCTAATATTGGATACAAGCTCCTCTTTTTGCTCTGTCAAACCAGCCAATGCAGTGAAAACTGGAACCCCCTTACGCAGGAAAGTAATCTCAGCTGATTTATCTTTCAATAGGACCAATACTAACTTATCGAGTCTGGCTACTTCTTCGTTTCGTTTTAGAAAATGATATAAGCCCAAGCTGCCGCTGCTTATGCTGGAGACATTGAGGTAATTTTCTTTGAGGATTTGCCGAAGCTGTTCTAACCTATTCTGCCTGACAATTGAAACGTAGAGGAGTTTTCTCTCATTATCTTCTAAAATAACATAATCAAACTCGATCTCCTCATCTCCAGTCGGAGGAAAAACCTTATCCTTATTTTTTATTATCCAGTCCTCAACTGTCTGGTTCTTTTCTAGGTCCACTTCGACTATCTTATTCAGAAAGTCAATGCCGGAGACGCTTATAAAGACTTCCTCTCCACTATAGTGGTGTCTTGAGAAGAGGGCGGAGATCGATTGGGACAGGTTTTCTATTGGTTCAGCATCAGTTTTTATTCCTAAGACTTTATCATCTTTCTTGTTTGCCCTAACTAATCTCAGATTATCTGAGTCTATCTCCAGAGCATAACTTGTTTCGACTCCTCTAAGGGCATCCAGATACATTGAACCCATATTATATCTTAGAAAATAAAAAAACTTATTATCTTTGAACTTAGATAATAAGTCTACCTTGCTTTCTTCTCTATTTTTGTTCATATCCTGTTACGTCAACCGCTCCTTCTCCACCGTAATATATATGCGGGGTCAAATAGATTACCAGCTCTGCATTAGTCTTGGTGGTGGTCCTATTTTGGAAGATTCGACCGATTATGGGTATATTGCCCAAGATGGGGAACTTCTTTATAGTCTGATTTTCTAAGGACTGGACTAACCCTCCTAAAACTATGGTCTCTCCGTCCCTTAATCTTACGGTTGAATCCAATATCCTGTGATTTATGGTCGGCGGCACGTTCGGGTCAAAGCTACCCTGAGGGGTATTGAATTCTGGGTGTATCTCTACTATTATCTCTTGTGAGGAGGTAACCCAGGGGGTTATGGACAAGCTCATAGACGCCTCAATGGTTTCAAATCTCTGGCTTATCTGGGTTGCGGTGGTGGGCTGGTTGCCTGCATAGGTGGTCTCTGTTTTTAAGAGATAATATTGGGTTGTGCCGACGTCTATCTTGGCTTTATGTCCATTTAAGGTAGCTATCTGGGGTCTGGAGCGGATGTTAGCCTTTCCTTCCTGCTCCAGGGCATGCAGCTTTACGAAGAAATCTGCAGAGAGATGTCCGATATTGTTTACCTTCCATTGTGAAGAATATTTGTCAATATTTTTGTTTATTTCTTCCCCGTGAGTATAAACGTCCACATCAGGATAGTAATTTTCTTTTAGGTTCTCTGGGCTGCTTAAACCATAGTTATTTGCAGTTATGCCGAACTCCCTGTAATCTGTTTTGGAGTAATCAACCACTAATGCTTCAATTAATATCTGGGCAGGTGGGTGATCTATTTTCTCAATGAAATCTTTTATGTCACTTATTGTCCCGTATGGTCCTATTGCTATAATTCCATTCTGCTCTTTTACAACCTTCAAAGTTGCTTTTGAAGATAACTCCTTGGGAATAAGTTCTAGGACCCCGTCCGCTACCAGATGTTTCAATGGAATAAACTCAGTCTGGGTTACCCCCTCCATGTTCTTGTTTCCAATGAAGTAAATCTCTTTCTCTTTCCTGAACGTATAGTCCGTACCTTTGAAAAGATATCTCAGGGCATCTTCCACTTCCAAGTCCTTGCACTGAGCTGAAACCCTACCCTGAATGTCTCCGTAAACGAAGAAGTCCAGATTAGCGTGATTTGATATCTCGTTTAAGAGCTGGCCCAGGTCTGCATTGGTTACATCTAAGGACAACATACCAGAATTGTAAGTTACAGAATAACCGCCTCTTACTTTCTCACCTTTTGTCTGTTCAAGCTTATCGATATAGTAGATGTTTTCTGCCTTGTTGACTGAGAAACCATTGGTACTCATTAAAGCATTTAGGCCTTTATCAAAGTCTATTCTTTCCAATAGGCCAGTGATTTTGCCAGACACCCCTTTTTCTACGACTATGTTTTTCTTAGTCTCCTTGACGAGCCCTCTTACCACTTCATCCAGCTCCATACCTTTAAGGTCAACCGAGAGGAGGTTATCTTTGTACTCAATCTTCTGGGGAATGGGAGCTATAATGACCTTTTTTGCTCTTAGTTTGATTATGTCTCCAGTTCTCTCATATTCCAGATTATTCTCCTTGATGATGAACTCAAGTATATTGTTTAGGGGAACTTTCTCAAAATAGACAGTGGTTTTGCCAACAATTGATGGGTCAAGCCATAAGTTCAGTTTATATGCTTTGGCTAAGGAATTTAAGATGTCTCTTATCTCAACCTCTTTGAAATCCAGAAGCGGAACGATGATGGTGGTGTCGGCTAAGACTGATTCAGAAACAGACTTTTGTGTCGTATCTGAGGAGACGGACGAGGTGTCAGGCAGTTTGATTCCTTGAGATGGTTGTAGGTACTCTTGGGCTTGGACAAAGATGCAGGAAAATAAGATAAAACTAACTACCAAACAACAAAACTTATTCATATCCTTCTCACTAATTATGTGTTTCGAATTTTCCTAAACCACCTAAAAGAGTCCACCCCAACCTATACCAACATCATATCCTTCAAATGTGTCGTTGATGTCGTAGTTAAAATAGACATATACTGTATGAAGCCTAGGTCTCTTCACTTCATTCTCACTAACTGGATCTAATTGCATCCCAAGTTTCAAATATATTGTATGGAAGATCTCTTTAGCAAAAGTAACCGCATATCTTGAAGAAAGAAACAAGCTCTTCTTAGAATTCTCACCTTCAGAAATTGGCTGAGAAAACCGAGGCTCTAAGCTAAGAGTTGGTCCAAGAAAATCACGTGAACTACGGAGTATTACTACATCCTTACCCGCTATCTTGTCATATACTTTCAAAAAAGTCTCCAAATGCAAGTAACTTATGCCGGGTAGGTAATGGATCTCCAGATTACGCATTACCCTTTGTTCAAACCTGAGGGATGTAGTTATTGGAGCGAAGCGTATATATGCTCTTCTTAGCTCTTGATCAGGATATTCTATCGCAGATGAAAATATACCCGGGTGTCCGTCTGTAGTTTCATCAATTAGCCTAAAGTCAAGCTGGGGAGTAATATGTTTGATAGTATACGCTACCTGAAGATGCATGTCCCAAGTGGCGCTATTTTTAGCGCTCCTATAATCTTTGGCTTTGTAATCTAATAGGTCCAAATCTGTAAAAACATACGCCCCAAACCCACCTATTAACAATCCGCCATCACTACTAGCAAAGATTGATCCCCTGCCGATGCATACATTCAATAGAAAATAGATAAACAACACTAAAAAATAGAGTCCCTTTTTTTTCATCACTATATACCTCCACTATTTTATTTGTATCCCAGCAAATCCTGCAACCATCCTGGGAGGTCACTTGCATAGTGGCTATCTATCCACATTGTAACACTATGCAGGGGCGAAGGGTAAATATTATCCGCTTCTTCACCCATACTCAACGCATTAGGATGAACATAAGTTTGAATTATAACATGCTGGAGATAATCATCCGATTCCAAGATTCCCCCGTTAACAGCTGCGAAATCCCAGTAACTTCCCAAAAGAGACAAGACTATGCCAGCGTAGCCGTGGTGTTTTTTAAAGAGAGTTCCTTGGTATGCTGTATGCATCATTAGATCGGCTCTAATAAACCACTTAATTCCTGCTGGTAGTTTCATATAACCGTATCCTGTTGCTCCATATAGGGCACCAATTGCTCTTCCTGCTATGTAATCTCCCCAGAAGTCGCCGAAAGATGAGCGCTCCTCGATTCCTTTTATGGCTGCACCTGAGCCAGCAATTCCGCTATACAAGGACATACTTTCCCCCAAGGTCAGACCACCCTTGACTGCCCCTAAACCATAGCCCAGTGTTCCTCCGATACTGAGTCCGGCAAAAGCATATT
>DASWLN010000135.1:0-2473 GCA_036396115.1 Candidatus Zixiibacteriota bacterium | reverse complement strand
AAGCTCCAAGATTTCTCCAATGCTCATAGCGGTGTGGCCCAATTCGATGGAAATGGGAAGAGTTACATCCAAAATCATCTGGATATTCTGTTTCTCCCCCAGTTTCTCTCCCTTGGCCAGTTGTTGAAATTCAGCTGTTTTCACCTGTTTCGGTTCAAGCGGTGGCTCGTAAGATTCTTTTGGAGTATCACTTTCAGAAGGTTCATCTGGCTCCTCCACCATCTCATCTCCATTTTTGACTTGCTCTCGGATTTCAGGCTCCACTGTTTTAGATTTTTCTCGAGCTAAACCTTCCTCCGAAGGAGGAACTCTCTCTCGCTCAACCTTGACTTCGTCTGCCATAATCTTATCCTCTCCTTTACAAGTTATCTTGCGAAGCTATAGAAGTAATCATAACTGCTCTGTTTTTCCTGCACAAACCGGGCTTGCCCCGGTATTTGCTTCTATCGCCAATTAAGATCTCTATCTCATCATTTATAGAATTGTCCAGGCGAATCACATCTCCCTTGCTCAACCGGGTTAAGTCGTGGATGGAAATGTCTGTCCGACCTAAGATGGCCACCAAAGGAGCAGCAACCTGCTGAATGTTTTTCATATTGATTTCTCTATCCACCTCGGTGTTTCTCTTCTTGGTGGCGTCCACCCAGTTCTGGCCGCTTAATTGAGGCAAAATCGACTCCAGAGTCAGATAAGGATAGCAGATGGTAATCAAACCGCTGAAATCCAATATCTTTATTTGCAGGGAGATAACTAAGACCGTTTCGCTGGGAGCCACTATCTGAATGAATTGAGGGTTGCTTTCAAACCCCATCAATTTCATATCTAAATTGATGATATGTTCCCAGCATTTCTTCAACTCCTTGAGTGTCCGGTGCACTACTTTATCGATGACGCTTTTTTCGATACCGGTCAACTCCCGCTCCACTCCCAGAGGTCGACCACTCCCTCCGAATGTCCTGTCCACAAAGGAGAAGGCGACGGATGGGCTTATGTCAATGATTGCCGCTCTCTCTAAAGGTTCCATACTTATAGTGTAAGAGCAACTGGGGATGCGCAGGGAACTGATATATTCGGAGTAAGTTATCTGGTCAACTGAGATCAGATCCACATCCACCACTGTGCGCTGCAGAGTTGAATAAATGGAGCTAAGCTGGTCTGACAAGTTATCATGCATATTCTCCATGGTGCGCATCTGGTCTTTGGAGATACGGTCTGGATGCTTGAAGTCATAAACCTGTGCTGATTTCTTGCCTTTCTTGTCTTCCTTTTTCTTGCTCGGTGCAACATCCCCTTTGGAGACCGCGGAAAGCAAGACGTCTATCTCATCCTGAGATAAGGTCTTCATAGGTTATTTCTCCCTGAATTATTGTAGCACAAAATCGACAAAATAGACCTCTAAAATACGATTTGGAGCAATGATTTTATTTACTTTTTCCATTATCTCTGTACGCAAGATTTTCTTTCCATCAGGATGAACCAATTTCGGTATAGTCTTGGTGGTCAAGATGGAGATTAAAGCATCCCGGACTTGCGGAGCCCTTTCCTCCAGAACAGTTTTGGTTAATGGATCTCCTACCCCTAAGCCGATGGTGGTATTTAAGAAGCGGGTGCCATTGGTTTCAGCTGGATTTATTATCATATCACTGACCAAGAAGACCTCTTTGACTTCGTTCGGAGTTTGAACTTTCTGGGCTTTTCTCTTGGCAACCGCCTTGGTTTTCTGCGTAGCGCTCTTTTGTATCTGGGCTTTCATAAAAGGTTTTAAGACTTTTGAGGTCAAGAGATAAGCCGCCATCACCAAAACCACAAAAGCGGCAAAAAAGATGACTATGTTTTTAACTATAGGAGGTATGCTCAATTTGAGCTTAAGTCCGCCCTTCTTGGATTGGCCTTCGGGCTTGCTCTCCGGCTCCTCAGCCAGCTTTTCTTCTAACTTCCCCTTCTCCGGTTTTCCTTCTTCGCCCTTTTGTGCTTTTTCCTTTAGTTTTTCTGCTTTCCCTTCGGGCATCTCTTTTTTTGCGGCCTTCTCCACTTCTAGCATAAACAATATCCCCTTTCAAGGAAACTTTTCTCAAGACACAGAATTCGTGCTTAAGTGGCCTCTTTAATAGTCTCTTTCATCTGAGCGATGAGCGTGGATTGAGGTGAAGAAAACCTCCTGAAACTTGCCACTTTTTCTATCACCTCATTAATTGTATCCTTCACTACAATCTTTTTCCCGGTGATCAAGCTTATTATAGTATCCGGGGTGGCTTCCACAAACTCTATCAGGTCAGCGTTAACCACTAAATCCGTGCCGTTAATTCTGGTTACCTTAATCATTTCTAAAAGTCCTTTCAAGGGGTGGCATTAAGCCACCACCTTTATTTTGTTTTATCTCTCCAAGCTCACCAAATCAGTTAACATCTCATCTGATGTGGTTATCACACGCGCATTGGCTTGGAATCCCCTCTGGGCTATAATCATGCTGGTG
>DASWLN010000134.1:0-12003 GCA_036396115.1 Candidatus Zixiibacteriota bacterium | reverse complement strand
AAAGCCAAAGACGTCTGGGTTGGTTTGTCCCGCAAGGAATCCAACGTCCATATGACCATCAGAGATAATGGTATTGGATTTGATGTCGGAAAACTTTATGCTGAGGACTACGCCAAGAAAGGCTTTGGCCTTATGAGTATGCGGGAAAGAGTTCAGCTTCTTAATGGGAGTTTCAACATAAGATCTAAAAAAAACTATGGAACCAAACTGATCATTACAATTTCTTTAGCTCAAGATGAAAAGAATAAGAGTTCTCATAGCAGATGACCACAAGATAGTGCGCCAGGGGATTAGAAAGCTCTTGGAGGCGGAGCCGGATTTGGAAGTGGTTGGTGAAGCGCTGGATGGCCGAGAGGTTGTCAAGAAGGCGTCTCAACTTAAACCTGATCTGGTCTTAATAGATATCGCTATGCCTAACCTCAATGGCTTGGAGGCAACTCGGCAAATCAAGAAAGCCCTGCCTAAAGTCAAGGTATTGATTCTAACTATGCACAAAAATGAAGAATACGTGTTACAGTCCTTCCAAGCTGGCGCTTCAGGTTATTTGCTCAAGGATGCGGCAGTGGAGGATTTGGTTTTTGCTATCCGCTCGGTTCATAGACTGGATTCTTTCTTGAGTCCAGCTGTCTCCAAGACTGTTATTGGAGCTTACCTTTCCAAGAACAAGAGCAAAAAGAAACTATCTGCCTTTGAGGTACTGACTGACCGCGAAAGAGAAATCCTGCAACTGATAGCTGAGGGGCATACTAATCAACAAGTAGCCGATACGCTGTTCATCAGCGTGAAAACCGTCGAAGCCCATCGCTCTAATATTATGCGAAAATTGGACATCCATGATATCACTGAGTTGGTAAAATATGCCATTAAAAAAGGGATCATCGACTTAAATACTTAACATCTCTCCATTTTCCCCAAAAGACCATATAGGTATTTCACCTGACAAACAATTAGGGTCTTCTACTGATTGTCAAAAGAGGCATTATAGATATATTTAGGTCAGTTTTAGGAGGGTGTACCTGGTGATTTGGGTAGTTCCTAGCCCCCCTCTACCCAGATTAGGTTAACACCCTCTTTTTATGCAGGAAAAACAGACCAGATGCTTAAACAAGCCTGTTCTGGCGTCAGACCAGAGATGCTGAAACGAGTTCCCTTCGACTTTGCTCAGGGACGGTGAGCGTAGTCGAACCGTCAGCATGACAACAGGGTTTGGTTTTACGATTCTTGTCATCCCGAACTTGGTTTTAGGATCTCGGTTTGGCTTTTAAAGCACCGCCCTGTGGTCGGGTTTCTTCACTTATAACTAAATAGGCGACCCGTACGGGTCGCCTATTTAGTTCATCCAAGAATATATTTAAGAGTTAAGCCTACTTCGTCTTATAACTCAGCATTTCACCGCTTCCGATGGGAACAATCAGGCTTTGAAAATTGGGGCGTCTTTGAACCGAATTCCTGTAGTCGGCTAAGACTTCTGCGTGGGATATTACATTATCTGCAACAATCAATCCGTTTCGATTTATCTTCGAACAGACTAAGCTAAAATAAGTCAGGTAATCTTTCTTCTCTGCATCGATAAAAACAAAATCGAACTTTTCCCTCATGTTAGCTAATATCCTCTCGGCATCTCCAACCTTTATTTTGACGAACTTATCCAGCTTTACTTGTTTTAGATGTTTTTCGGCTTTTGCGGCACTTGTTGGATTTATCTCCAAAGTTGTAACTTTACCTCCTGTCTCTTCTGCGGCTTGCGCCAGCCAGATAGTGGAATAACCTTGAGAGGTTCCAATCTCTAAAATCCTTTGGGCTTTTGATATCTTAACTAATAGATAAAGAAAAAGGCCGGCTTCAGGTGGAATAGAACGCATTCTTTTCTGGATTGGAAGTCCGGCTTTCTTTTCCTTTTCATTCTTCTTTTCTAATCTCTTCAGAAATCTTTCTATGTCTTTGCGCATTTAACCCTTTATGCTTCCTATTGGTTTTAGCTCCACCACTTTTTTGGATATCCCTATTCTGTCAACAGCATCCACGACCTCGGATATATCTTTATAGGCAATTCCTGCCTCCTCAGCCAAACCTGACATAGATACAGCCCTGACTGATATTCCTTTTTCTTCCATACTCTTTCTCAAATCAGTCCCCCGCACTTTCCTTCTTGCCTCTGTTCTGGACATTGTTCTGCCAGCGCCGTGCAAGGTTGAGCCGAAAGCAAGCTCCGTCGCTTTGTTGGTCCCGACTAAAACATAAGAGCTGGTTTCCATCGAACCGCCAGCTATTACTGGCTGACCCACTTTGCGGTATATCTCTGGAACCTCGGGCCTATCCGGACCAAACGAACGCGTTGCCCCTTTACGGTGAACTATCAAAGTTTCATCTTTTCCATTTATCTTGTGTTTTTCCATCTTGGCGATGTTGTGGGCAACATCATAGACCAAATACATTCCTAAGTCCTCTGGCTTCTTTTTGAAGACCATAGTGAAGGCTTCACGGATACGATGAGTGATTAATTGCCTATTGGCGAAAGCTGAATTTGCCGCACATGCCATAGCCTGATAATACGCTTGCCCTTCGGGCGATTTGAAAGGCGCACAAGCCAGTTCTCTGTCATTCACCCGGATGCCATACTTGGACAAAGCCGTCCCAAAGGTTTTTAAGTAATCCGTTGCGATCTGATGACCAAAACCTCTGGAGCCACAATGCACCATCACAAAAACCTGATTGGGTATTCCTATTCCGAAAATTTCAGCTGCCTGAGTATGAAATATCTTCTCCGTTTGGGCTACTTGCAATTCCAAATAGTGATTGCCTGAACCCAAAGTCCCCAACTGGTCAACTCCCCGCGAGAGAGCTTTATCGCTGACTTTATCTGGATTTGCACCTTCCATGCAACCATTTTCTTCTGTTCTTTCCACATCCTCCTGCCAACCATATCCTCTTCTTATGCACCAATTGGCCCCCTCGGTCATAACCTCTTTGAAATCTTTATTGTTCAGGCGAATAAAACCACTCGACCCAACTCCAGCTGGAACTAATCTAAAGATCTCATCCATAAGCTTATTCACATAGGGCTTGACCTCTTCGTAACTCAGATTTGTTCTAATTAACCTGACTCCGCAATTGATGTCAAATCCTATTCCTCCTGGAGATATTATACCTTCCTCCAAAGAAAAAGCTGCTACACCTCCAATCGGAAATCCATATCCCCAGTGTCCATCCGGCATGCAGAAGGCATACCTTTGGATTCCTGGTAAAGTTGCCACATTGGTTATTTGATTCAGGACCCTTTCATCAATCTCCTTGATGAGTTTGTCCGAAGCGATTATTCGTGCTGGGACTCTCATTCCTTCCTTTTCGCTGGTGGGAATCTCCCAAATTCCGTCTTCCACCTTTTTCATCTGCATAGAATCACCCCTTATACAGGCTCAGATCCCGAAACAGGTTCGGGATGACAAAAACCGTAAAACCAAACCCTCTTGTCATACTGACGGTTCGACTACGCTCACCGTCCCTGAGCAAAGTCGAAGGGAACTCGTTTCAGCATCTCTCGTTTCAGCATCTGGTCTGTTTTTTTAGTTGGTTCGAGAATTGTCGTCAAGACCCGTTCCGGGGAATTCCCGAACCATATCTCCTGCAGGAAATCCAATTCCTGCACTAACAGAGATTTATAGAGACGCAAAATTTTGCGCTCTACTGGTTGAAATTTATCCGACCCATTCTTCTGTGTCCGTCAGGCTTCATACATCCAATACTACTCTCGCTTTCCAATTCTTCTTCTTGGTCACTTCCAAAAGATGGTAAGTTACCGCCTTGACGTCTGACTTCAGTTTGTGCTTTTTCGTATCAATCTTCTCACCGAAAGCAGAAGCCTTTAATTTGTATTTACCACTCTTGCTGATATTTATCTTAAAATCCCTAAAAAATATCTTATCTCTGTCTTTAAGAAAAATCAATTCGGATAACCAATCAACCAATAGCTCATCAATTTTCTCATTTTCAATTTCTACTTCCCTTTTCTCGCAAGCCACCAATTTAGTGGTATCAACCATCACCTCGAAAGTTGCCAGAGCGCAATTAGCAAAAAGCTCCTCCAAGTTCCTTCCTTGGGCTATAAAAGCCGCATCCGCAATAACCACATCCTCTAAGAATCTGTATTTCCACATGTTCTCTCACAAAAAATGCGCCACCAGAAATCTCCTCTGCGGCGCATTTATCTTAGACCAACAAAATTCTTAAGCCTTGATTATACACTCCACTGGACAAACTGCCACACAACGAGAACCACCCTCTACACCTTCGCACTCATTGCATTTCTTTGCGTCAATTACATATATGTCCCCTTCGCTAATCGCAGAATTTGGACATTCTGGCAAGCACAAACCACAAGCAGTGCACTCATCGGTGATCTTCATCGCCATGTCACTCTACCTCCAAGCATAAAGGTTAATCCCAAAATCCATACTGAACTGATTGAATTTGAATCATAATATATTTAATTCTGGATGGGCTTGTCAATCACTTTTTGAAGAAAATTCCAAAAACCCCAGAAAACTCAACTCTTTCACATTTGAGAAACACTTACATTCACATCACTTTTGCGAGAATTATCCGAGAGACACTTCAGCTCCACGGGCAAATAAATCTTAAAGGTACTTCCCCTTTTTATCTGACTTTCCACTTCAATGCGACCATTATGCATAGTTATTATTTTTCTAACCAAGCTTAAACCTAAACCAGTCCCCTTTTCCTTGGAGGTGAAGAACGGGTTAAATATCCTTTCCAAATTCTCCAGCGGTATCCCCTCTCCATTGTCAGTTATTTTTATCTCCATAAATCTCACCCCTTCGGAATACTTCCTCTTATTCCATTTTTCTCGTCGAATGCTGATTTGAATAGTTCCTCCTTGGGGTATGGCTTCTATGGCGTTTTGAACTAAGTTTTGAAAACATTGTTTCAAAAGAAGCTTATCTCCAAAAATCGGCTCTAATGTTTTCTCATATCTTTTATATATCTTCACTTTCCATTGCTTGATTCTATCTTCCAAGCTGTTTAACACATCCTCTATGATTTTTGCTAAATCTACTTTCTCCAAGCTAATATCTTGCGGTTTGGCGAAGCTCAGAAATTTCCTTAACATCTCTTCAGTTACATTCGACTCCTTTATAATACCATCAATTATCTCTTGATTGGACTCATCCAACGGTATCATCTTTTTAAGGAGTTTACCAAATCCTAAGATAGCTGCCACGGAATTTCTCAATTGATGAGCCAAACCTCCTGCCATTTCCCCCAAAGCTGCCATCTTGTCTTTGGTCGCAACTTCTCGCTGCAGGTTCTTTATATCACTCAAATCGTTAATCAGCAGCACCACGCCCATCAGTTTGTTGTCTTCGTCTCTAATCAGGGAACTGTTTACGCTCACCCATATCCTTCCCTCATCTTTTCTGGCTATATGCATTTCTTTAGGGAGATAGACTTTATGATTCTGTAGTGCATCCTTGATCAATTCAGTCAAGCGGCCTTGTTCTACTAAAACCACAGAGTAATTCTTATTTAACGTCTCCTCTTCGGACAAGTCCAACATGTTTTGTGCTTCTTTATTGAAATGAGTAATAAGTCCTCCCGTGTCACATATGATGAGTCCACTGTTCATACTCCCCAGTATATATTCATTGTAGCGGCTCAGGTCTTTTGCCTTCTGGCTTGTTTCCTGATACAGTTTTTGCAGTTTCGCTTCCTTCTCCTTCAACTCAACGATCACCTTCTGAAAAGTATCAACTACAAAATCTATGTCCTGGTCAGCTCCCTCAAACTTTGAGGGTATGGGTAATTTGGCATCTTTGGCTTCCTTCTTAATCATGCGGTAAGGTTTCAAGATGGCTTTCAAAAAGAATATAGTGCTTACCGCCACAGCCAAAAGTCCGACAAGTCTCATCAACACGTCCAACCTGAAAGCGTTATCTATAATCTTCAGTGGTTCAGCCTTTGCTTCCACCATCAGTATCTCATTCCCCTTCAGGGGTAGATAACAGGCTGTGTAGGTTTTATTTCCGCGCTCATAAAAATCCGAAGTTACCGCTTGATTGTTTTTCAATAGTGTGTGCTTGGAAGGGCTAATTCCATAGAACCTCGCGGTTAAATCCTCCTGGCCTAACTCCTGAGATGAGTAAAGAACCTCTCCATCTTTTCCCAATATGAAGATGTTGTCCACTTCGAGTCTGACTCTCAAATCCGAAAGCAAACCTTTTATGTCTCTTATTTTTTGGGATGAGAGATTATCCAGGGCTTCCTTGACAGAGATTGAAGCTGAAAGCAATCTGAGTTTGTGCTCATTTTCAAGAATGTCTCTGGTTCGTGAAAGCAGATGCACCGTTCCGAAATTAAGCAATACCAAAAAGAGTATAAAGAAGAGTAGGGCTAATTTGATCTCTGACTCGTAACTGAAGGAGAACAGGTTTCTGATGATTCTTCTTTTATCCATAAGTGAAGCCTCCCCGTGATAAATCACGGGGCTTCCTATATATAAATCCCGCCTGTGGCGGGACAAAAGGCCCTCGGCTTCCCTCGGCTTCCCTCGGCTTCGCCGAGAGGCGAGCGCCGAGAGGCGAGCGAAACTTCGCCCGCCTTAAGCGAGGTTCGCCGAGAGGCGACCGAAGCTCACCTCGCCATTTCTGGCAGGGGCGAGTAATGACTCATACAAGCCCTGATGCGGGCTTCATTATTATCTTTATCGGCAATTTTGTATAAGGGATTAATTCTGCTGGAAGTAAAGAAGCCCACCACAGGGCGGGGCTTTAAAACCCAAAATTGACAAAAAGCGGGAAACAAACCCTGTTGTCATCTGGTCTGTTTTTGCCTGCTTCCAGAAGACCCATCCTTCATCGCCGTCCATGGGGACGAGGGTTTTCAGGTGCGATCTTAATAAACTAAGGAAGAAGAGACTGAATATGGTCTTGAGTTTGGATATAAAGTTGAATAAGCTCTTTGCTCCAAAAGATAGATACGAAGGCGCCCAGTGCTAAAAACGGACCAAAGGGGATCACTCTGCTCTCACGCACTTTGGAGGAACAAAAGATGGTGATAATGCCTACCAAAGCGCCTAAAAGCACTGCCACAAAAAAGGAAAGAAGGAACTTCTCCCAACCTAAAAAAGCTCCCAACATAGCCGCCATTTTTATATCTCCTCCTCCCATGCTTTCCTTCTTGAAAAGAAAATCTCCCAGGAGAGCTATCAAATACAGAAGCACTCCGCCAACCAGGAATCCAGCCATAGATTGCCAAAATGTAATCGATTTTACCAACAGAGAAAAACCCAACCCTAAACCTATTCCCGGCAGGGAGATGACATCCGGAATTATCTTATGCCCCAAGTCGATAAAAAAGATTATGATTAACAGAATCAAAAAAAATGTTTTGGATATGAACTCCCATCCCCATCCAAAATGCCAATAGCTGAATATGAAAACCAGTGCGGTAAGTAGCTCAACTATCGGATATCGCCAGGAGATCTTCGCCTGACAATTTCGACATTTGCCGCCAAGCCATATAAAACTCAACAGGGGAATATTATCAAATACTCTTATATTCACTCCACATTTCGGGCAATGGGACCTAGAGAGAACCAGAACTTCTTTCCTCGGGATACGATAAATGCAGACGTTTATAAAACTACCAAAAGCCAAACCAAAGATAAAAGCAAGAATTCCTAAATAAATGGGCATATCTCTTAATTCCTCGTTCTACAATAACTTCAATATCTGCCTGTGCGAAATCTGAAATATGGTGCGGCTATCTCGTGCAACCAAGATTTCAATCTGTTCATATCCTGGTGCAGTGCGTATAAACTCTTCCTCTCAGTGCCCCATTTTTCCTTGAACTGAATCAAACCAGTCAAGTTTTTAGCTGAGCCCATAAAATCAAATTGTTTCTTTCCTTTACGCACCGCTTCTTTAATAGCAGCATGAAAAAGTAAGTCATTTGGTCTGAGATTCAAATATTGACTCAAAGATCCGCCATGAAAATAGTGGGCTATATCCTCAGAATAGATTATGACTATTCCAGCCGTGGTTATACCTTCATGTTTGGCAAAAAACAGATCTCCTTTCCCTTGCTGTATTAGAGAAAATATACCTCTGAAAAGCCCCAATGGATAACGCACCACTCCCCGTTGTCTGCGGATTGACTCTAAATAAAGATTGTAAAAAAGCTCCACCTCTTTGGAGTCTCTTATTTTCTCTATGGATAACTTCGCATCCAAAGCCTCCCCGATGGTCCTCCTCAAATTGGGTTTGTAGTTTTTCCATAGGTCTTCTTCGGTTTTGTTCTCCAAGTTCAAAATATGCCGATATGACTCATTGCCCGAAAATCCGGAAATTTCACTGGATTGACCCACCTCGGGGTCTATTATCTCTAATCGGTCGATTTTGTACTTTCTTATGTCCTTTGTGATAAACTCCAAAAACGTGGAGATATATTCCCTTTTGCCAATAAACCCGCCGTAAGATATAAGCGAATACCACAATTTCAAGAATCTACCAGTCAGCATCCCGGGAATAGCTAAAAGCCATTCCCCTTTATCCTCTAAAACATAGTAAGCTAATTTTGCATCGTAGCTAATTTTTAAGATTTGGGCCCAAATTGAAGTGTGAAAGACGAGATGCGAATATTTGGAAATAAATTCATCCCATCTTGCGCCAGGATTTTCTATCAGGATCAAGTTCATCAGGCCAGCTCTTTTATGGCTTTCTTTACCTGGGAGCAAACGTAATTTATATTCTTTGGTTTCAGTAAGGGATGAAGAGGTAAGGTGACTTGGTGTTTGCTTACATACTTGCTTTTGGGTAGATCTATTAAACTGTCTTTGAATAACTCTCTATAGAAAGAAAACTCAGTAACTAAAGGATAATGAATGCTGGTTTGAATCCCTCTCGACTGAAGCTTCTGCATGAACTTAGCTCTGTTGATCTCAGGGCAAAGAAGGATAGGAAAGAGGTGATAACAAGACTCGCGAGGAAAACTCAAAAAGGGAATACATAAGCCGTCCACTTCCTTTAGATTTCCAATATACAGTCGGGTTAGCTCTTTTCTTTTCTTATTGTTTTCGCTGAGCTTTTTCAACTGCTCGATTCCTATGCTTGCGCTTATCTCGTTAGTTCTGTAATTGTAACCCAGCTCCGTCACATCATAAGAACTGGCATGGCCACGATACCTATCCCAACTTAAGCTGGTCATTCCGTGAGAACGCATAATTTTAGCTTTCTTGGCTATTCTCAAGCTATCGGTAACTAACATTCCGCCTTCCCCGGTAATCATGTTCTTGTTGGAGAAAAAGCTGAAACATCCGACATCTCCTATTGCCCCAGCCATTTTGTCTCTCCATCCAGTTCCAATCGCATGGGCGGAATCTTCCACTATAAACAGTTTATGCTTTTTGGCTATCATAGTTATCTTATCCATATCTGCCAGAAAACCTGCATAATGCACTACCAAAACCCCCTTGGTCTTTTTAGTTATCTTTTTTTCTAAATCTTCAGGAGAGAGGTTGAAATCATCTAAGCTGGTTATGTCAACGAAAACCGGCTTGGCTTGACAATACAAAATGGCATTCACCGATGCCACAAAAGTTAAAGCCGGGACCAAAACCTCGTCTCCCGGCTTTGTATTTAGGCATTTCAAAGCCAGATGCAGTGCGGCTGTTCCACTATTGGTGGCGATTGCATATTTTACTTTCAGATATTCTGCAAATCCCTTTTCGAATTCAGCTACCCTATCCCCCATGCTTAGCCATTTGCTTTTCAATACTTTTTTAACCGCATCCGTCTCTCTTTTATCCAAATCTATATCTGAGAGTGCTACTTTCCATTTCATTTCTTGAACAACCCCTCTTTTATTTTGTCATACTCTTCAATCGCTTTTTGATAATCCTCATGCCTCCCTATGTCCAGCCAAAAATCTTTGGATTTGTACAAGCCCACTTTCTTTTTTTCATTAAGGAGAAGTTGCATCAGCTCAGGAAAATCGAACTTTTTTCCTTTAGGAATGTATTTTAATACTTCCGGCTCAAAAACGTAAATTCCCATGCTGACCATATATTCCAAAATTGGCTTTTCAATGTAATCGCATAACTCATTTCCTTTTGATTTTATTACTCCATAATTGATATTCACTTCTGCCTCTCGAACTGCTATGGTGGCAATGGCTTTGTTTTTGTGATGATATTCAATCAAGTTGTCGTAATTTAAAGTGGTCAATAGGTCACCGTTCATCACCATAAAGGTCTTACTCAAACTATCTATCAAAGGAAGCGGGCCCACTGTGCCTAAGGGTTTATCTTCAAGATTGTAAGTAATTTTAACCCCAAACTTCTTACCATTTCCGAAGAATGTCTGAATCAAATTTCCCAAATGGCCAATGGCTAAAACTATATCAGTCAGACCATAGCTCTTTAATTGCCGGATGATTATCTCCAAAATCGGGGCATCGCACACCGGCATAAGCGGCTTGGGTAACACAATCGTATAAGGGGCTAATCTCCTCCCCTGTCCACCTGCTAAAACAATTACTTTCATATTGAATTCTTCCCTACTTTTGGAGTATCTGCCTTTAGGCAGATCTTATGAAGTCAGGCTTAAGCCTGACACTCCAGCTTTATTCAACCCCAACTCAAATATTATAAATCTTCTCTTTGTATTTGCCTATGTTCTTCTCTATCCACAAAATAGTTTCTCTTAAACCGTCCTCGAGCCTGGTTTTCGGCTTCCAATCAAAAAGCTTTTCAGCTTTCTTGGAATTAGAAAACAACCTATCCACTTCACTTTTCTTGGGTCTTATTCTTTTCTTATCAATCACTACTTTCAGCTTTTTGTTTGTGATTTTCTCAATTACATCTACTATCTTCTCTACGGATATTTCATACCCTGAGCCCAAATTTACAACCTCTCCGATTGTCTTTTTGGATTTAGCGAAAGACACAAAGCCCGAGGACGAATCTTTAACAAAAGTCAAATCTCTGGTGGGATAACTTGACCCTATGTGGATTCTGTTTCCTTTGAGGGCTTGGATAATTATAGCGGGGATGACCGCTCTGGCTGATTGCCTGGGGCCATAGATATTAAAAGGACGGATTATCCCAACTGGCAAACCGAAAGAGCGATAAAAACTCAAAGCTAACTGGTCAGCTCCGACTTTGCTGGCTGCATACGGGGATTGAGGGTTCAGGGGATGTTTCTCATCCATTGGAACATACTTGGCTGTGCCGTAAACTTCACTGGTCGAGGTGTGGATCACCCTTTCCACATCTGAATCCAAAGCCGCCAATAGAATATTCAAGGTTCCACCTATGTTAGTATCTACTACGTCTTGAGGGCTGTGATAGGAATAGGGTATTCCAATCAAAGCAGCTAAATGATAAACTACTTCGTATCCATTGACTATCTTTCTGACTGTGTCGGCATCTCTTATATCACCTGCTACGACCTCTATCTCCCTTAGAATTCTTTTATCTAATTGTTCCAACATCCCCCAATCGTTGCGGGAATTGTAATGCACAAAAGCCCTCACTTTGGCTCCAACCTCCACCAAATCCTCAACTAAATGGCTTCCCACAAACCCACCCGCACCCGTAACCAATACTTTTTGATTTTTCATAAGCATATTATAAATATATATAATTGACGGAAACAAAACAACAACAAAAAAGGGGACCTTTTTAAGATCCCCTTTCTCCTTTAGATAACAAATTCAAGTCAATAATTAATCAGCCGCATCATTTGACCGTTGGATAATTACTCCTGAAGTATCTATAGTCATGCTATCTCTGGTAGCGTCGTCATCCAGATCGGCACCTGCCGAAGCTATAAAGTGTGTACTATCGGCTGTCCCGATGTTATACGCATACCTGGCGTTAGATGGTATCACCACACCTATCGTGTCCTTGTTAGCATGATACACATTATACTCTTGACGATAAGCGGTCTCCATAACGAAGATTTGCTTCAAGATTCCTTTTGCCTC
>DASWLN010000133.1:0-10440 GCA_036396115.1 Candidatus Zixiibacteriota bacterium | reverse complement strand
AGGTTGGCGCTAAGAATTTATGTGTAGGCGACGCTGCTATTTATGATAAGCACGCCAACATAGTGGTTAATTTAGGCAAAGCCAGAGCAAAAGATGTGAAATCTTTAGCCGATATATTAAAAAGAAGAGTCAAGGAAAGGTTCAAGATAAAATTGGAGGAAGAGGTCGTCTTTTTGGGGTAACTTGAAACTTCTCAAAAAGGAGGTTAATATAGAATATATCTAATGCTTTCTAATTTATGAGGTAGAGTTATGTATTCTTCGGAGCAGAAGCCAGTCACCGCCAAAATGGTTCTCCTTGTTTTGAGCTTGGCGGTTTTGTTGTTTCACATTCCCACACCTGTTTACGCCCAAGGTTTAGACTTCAATCTGAATCTATCTTACCCCGAGACTTTTTATCGGTCCGATTTAGCCCAAAAGAAAGGTCTTTCTATGGCTTTTCCCACTGCCCCCCTTCTCGAAAGAAAACTGCAACTCCAAAAGGAAGTTAAGATTGATTATGATTTGGGCTGGGTGGAATTATCCACCAAAGCGGGTAATTACGAAATCGGTCAAGATTTGGTCTTGGATTTGCCAGACTATGTTTCACAGGTTAGCGCTTCAGAAACCCAGAAACTTTGGCTTGGTGAACAAGGGAAAACGATGGAGGTCAGTGAACAAGGTGGCAAAAAAGACCTTCTGGGATTTGAAATACCGGTCAAGTTCCCTAAAGCCATATCCAAGATAGTAGGTGAAGGTGGTCCAGGATTGAAAGTGAACGGATATAAGCGAATAAGCTTTGCTGGTCGTAGCCAGTGGCAGGATGGCTTCACCAATACCGCTACTTCCCGACAATCCAAGTTCCCCTCTTTAGAAATGGAACAGGACTCCAGATTCACCATCACCGGAACAATCGGCAGTAAGATTACAGTCAAGGTTGACCAGGACAGCAAGAGGATGACCGATTTGGAGAACAATATCCAGCTTAGATATAACGGGGAAGAGGACGAGGTTATCAAAAGCATTGAGTTAGGCAATACCAGCTGGTCGATTCCGGGTTTGGCAGGTTATAGCGGAACCATAAAAGGGCTTTTTGGAGCAAAGGCTACAGCACAGGTTGGTGGGCTGGATATGACTGTGGTGGCAAGCCAGGAAAAAGGCTCAACTGAAAAAGCAATCTTCCAGGCAGGTGCCCAGGTAACTCCGCAGTTTATCCGGGATTACGAATTTCTGCGCTGGACTTATTTCTATTTAGGTCACTCCAAGGACCTGGATACGAGTCATACGGTAAATGATTTCAATAAAGGGGATTCAATCATTGATACCTCTTTGGTGGTTTTCGAGAATACCACAGGTTCTGGAGGTACTGATCTGTTTGGGTATGCTTGCGTGAACCCCCGGGATACAAGTGAATACCCAGGTGAGGCCTATAACAGAAGATTTCATTTAGTTCCTGACTCCACTTACCGCTGGGGCATAACTCAAGATAGTACCAATTTCTGGATCAAATTCAATCCCCGTCGCGAGGAAGCAGCCATTGTCGCTATTCGTTACAAGAAGATACCAGCCGGCTATCCCGGCTCGATAATAGAAGTAGGGCATCTTGCAACCAAGATAGGCAATGATATCACCGACACATTGAAGTTGATTAAAGCCGAATATCCCAAGCCCTCATTTATCACCTGGGCGTATGAATGGAAAAACGTGTATGATTTAAGAGGAAGAGATATCGATAAGGAAGGTTTCGAGCTAAGAATTTATAAGGGAAGTGGGACAGATATAGAAGCTGATAAAGATTACGATTCCAGCGGTGCATACATTACCATACTGGGTTTGGATAGTCTGAACCTGAAAGGTGAACCCATCCCGGATAGGTCAGTTGATATAGTCGATACAAAAATTAATTTCCATGAAGGTTTACTGATTTTTCCGATGAAGAAACCTTTTGCCTATGAGGGTCTAAGCGTAAAGGTCCCGTCGATATACGATAACAGTAACAACAACGATAGGATGGATGCTTCCCAATACTACATTTATACCAAAAGCGCCAGCCGCAGCACCCAGTACTCTTTAGGTCGGACCAGCATAATCGAAGGCTCGGAAATCGTTACCCTGAATGGAGAGCGTCTGACTCGCGGCGTTGATTACAACATAATCTATGAGATAGGGCAGATAACTTTCACCAACGACAAGGTCTTGGATCCAACTGCTAATCTAACCATTGATTATGAATATGCGCCCCTGTTTATGTTAGAGAAAAAGACTCTTTTTGGACTAAACACCAACTACGATATGGGAAATTTGAAAATGGGGCTTTCGGCTTTGTATAAAAGCGAGAAAACAGGTGAAGACAGACCCAGAGTTGGGCAGGAGCCAACAAGGAATTTCATTTGGGATGGCAATCTCCAATTCAACTCATCTCCTTTGGTAATGACTAAACTGGCCGATGCTCTCCCTTTAGTTGAAACTGATGCCCCTTCAAACTTAACATTCTCGGCTGAAATTGCCCAGAGCTTACCCAATCCCAATATCAAGAACGATGCGTTCATAGACGATTTCGAGGGTTCCCTGGAATATACTGACTTGGGGATTCGCAGAGGGACATGGACTCTCTCCAGTATGCCAACTGGAAGAGACCTCATTCAAAGAGGAAGAATGATTTGGTATAATCCTTATGATGGCTATTATGTCAAGGATATCTGGCCCGCAATGGAAACCACGGCTGAAGACCAAAAGACCCATATCTTGGTTTTGAAACTCGATAGTTCCTCCCCGCATATCCCAGCTGATACTTCTTTTGTACCAAATGTCAATGTGTGGAATGGAATAATGCGAGCACTACCCAAAGGGAGTTACGACCAAAGCAAGACCGAATTTTTGGAAATTTGGCTGAACGGCGATAAAGGCAAGATTCATATAGACCTAGGTCAGGTGAATGAAGATATTGATAATAATGGCGTCTTAGATACTGAGGATTCAACCAGAAATGGTTTCAAAGATGGAATCCTGCAAGATGATGAGGATAAAGGGCTGGACCATTGGTGGGATGATGAGGAGAGGTCAAAATATGATACGTCCTTGAGTGATCCGAGTGGTGACAATTGGTCCTACGACCCGAACGTTGACAAGAATAATTACAGTCAGATAAATGGCACTCAGGGAAATGCCAGTGATCCGGACAGAGGAAGATATCCTGATACCGAGGACTTAAACCGTAATGATGTTCCAGATGTGAGTAATAATTATTTTGAATTCAGCATTGATTTGGTAAGTGATGCTCCGGTTGAGGTTTCAGGACAAAACTGGAAACTCTACAGAATTCCTCTTAAGGGAGAAGGTAATTATGATACAGTAGGGGCTCCTGGCTGGAGCGATATCAGATTCGCCAGGGTCTGGGTGGAGGATTGTGATTCAATCCGGATAGCCTCATTCCAGCTGGTAGGTAATAGATGGAAGAGTTCAGGGACTTCTCCAATTGACTCTTTACCAGTTGAGGGCGGAGGAAGCTTTAAAATCTTTGTAATAAACACTCACGAGAATCCAGAATATAGTTCTCCTCCGGGGGTAGCCGGAGAGGAGGATAAGAACACCGGAGTGAGACAAAAGGAACAATCCCTGGTCTTAAAATACGAGAACTTAAAGCCCGGATATTATGGAGCGGCATATCGAACTCTTTACCAAGTAGAAGATTACACCAATTATAAAGACATAAAGATGTACGTTCATGGTCCAGATATTCATGCTCCGAGTGATACTGCTGGACTTGAATTCTTCTTTAGAATAGGAACTGATTCAGTCAATTATTACGAATATCATACTAATCTTTATCCCGGGTGGGATGAGCGCAATTACGTTGCGATCAACTTCGAAGAGGTAACCAGAATAAAGAGTTATATGCTGGAAGAGCCTCCAGATTCAGAAGGGTATGATATCACCCAGGAACACTACAGGATAAGAGGAAAACCCACTCTTTCGCAAGTCGACTGGTTCAGTATGGGTGTGGAGAACGATACTTTATCCGCAGAAGTAAAATCGGGTGAGGTTTGGGTAGATGAGTTAAGAGTGGCAGATGTTAGAAAGAATCCGGGATGGGCAATAAGAAGTTCCGCGTCTTTTAATTTCGCTGACTTATTAAGCGTCAGTCTCAGTTTAAACAAAACAGATAGCGAGTTTCATGACCTCAGAACAAATCGCGGGTCGGGGGTGAATAGTACCGGAACATCTTTCGGCACCAGCATAAACTTAGAGAAGTTTCTACCGCCGAGTTGGGGACTTGACTTGCCCTTTTCCTATAGCTGGTCTAAGAATCTATCGGTTCCGAGGCTGAAAGTAGGCTCTGATATCGTGCTTCCAGTTGAACAGAGAGACCAGGAGAAAACCGAATCAGTTAACGAGGCTTTTAGTTTTAGTCCCAGTTTTAAGAAGAATACAAAAAACTGGATTACTAACTGGACTTTGAATCGCATCTCCACCAGGATGTCATATAGTAAGCAAAAAGGTAGGTCTCCGGCTACTCCGGTTTCCAATTCGTCTAATTATCAGGTTACTGGGGGGTACGACCTTGCTCCGCCAAGTAAGCTTTCCTTTAGCCCTTTAACCTGGAGCAAGAAGGTTTTTCTGTTGAATAAGTTGTCCCAAACGAAATTCTATTATCTTCCCACCGCTTTGAATTTCGATGGAAGGGTGAATAGATTGAAATCGTATTCATTAAATGATTTCGGAAGCCCCACTTCGGTATATACTAGAGACTTCGATGGCGGGATGAACTTGGCTTTTTCTCCCTTTAGCAACTTACCTCTTGGCTATACCTGGAGGACCAATCGGGATATCAGAGATGGTAACCAGATAAAATTTTCCCTCAATCCCAGCAAGATGAGATTGGGAATTGAGAGAACCAACAGAAAAAGTTACACCGCCAGCTATACGCCTAGGATCTTCTCCTTCTTGGACCATCGTTTTTCGTTCAACTCCAACTACAACGAAAATTGTGACCCCCTGCAGTTTACGGATGGTACCAGGTCGGTTACAAATGACAACACGAAATCAGCTAGCTTCACTCTCAGATGGCAGAAGCTCTTGGAAAAGGTGTCTTTGGAAGACAAGCCGAAAAGCACATCAGCTGATAAGAAAGAAACTAAAAGCGGTCCATTGAGTTGGATAAGAAAAAGGATCGGTTTTTTGTCCAAGAGAATCAACCCCTTACAGGGTTCAGTCAGCAGAAACAAGAGCTTTACCCGAAGTGGTCTTTTGGATAGACCCTCCTTTAGATATCAGCTCGGTTTCACAGATGACCCTGGCGTGGGAATGAAACCTACCACCTCAGGAACGATCAACGATGCCCTGACCACAAGAGATAATTACAGCTTGAGAAGTGGCATAGCTATCCTTAGTACCAACCTCGATATAAGTTACTCTGAAACAATTACAGATACTCGCAACCCCAACGCCCATACTGAAAACAGGAGTAAGACCTTTCCGGAGTTATCTTTTGGTTGGAACAATATTAATAAGTTCAAATTCCTCAATAAATACGTTAGCAGTCTGGGATTCAGGTTTGGATATTCCAGGAAAGTTGGAACCACCAAGGATAAGTTAGTTGACGCAACAAAAAGCAAAAACACTTTAATCTCATTCAATCCCTTAGCCTCCTTCTCCCTGGTATGGAAGAACGGAATCAGGACCAATTTGGGGATTGATAAAAGCCAAAACAAAAATGAGGATTTAGGTTTTCAGGGTGGAAACCGCACAACTACAGTTGACTCCGACCAAACCGTTATACTAAATAACAGCTATTCCTTCAGAGCACCGCAGGGAATTAAATTCCCCTTGCTCAAGAAGATAAAATTTGAGAGCAACCTGAGCCTGTCTTTGGATATTAGTTATAGGACGCATAAACAAAAGAAATCAACCGAAGATAATCCATCCAACCTCATACAGCATAGGACAGAGCTTAACATAAGCCCCAGGGCAGGATATAATCTGTCTTCGCAAGTTCAGGCGGGTTTGTCCGGGACATGGATGGATAGCAACGACAAGATAACCAAGATAAAATCCCATACCCGGCAGCTGGGAATTTGGTTTGAGATAAGGTTCTAATCTTATGCTAAACACTAAGAGAATAACCCTTTTTCTTTTGACCTTTTTTCTATGCTGTTCGTCAGTCCACCTTCCGTCTTTTGACAGGGATAGGGCTTTCCAATATTTATTGGAACAGTGTGAATTTGGTCCAAGAAATCCGGGCTCCATCAACCATTCGAAAACCAAGAACTATTTGCTTGACAAGCTAAGCCAAGGCACTAATTTAGTAAGAATGCAGAATTTCGTCTATCACGATTCCCTGAACAATTCGGATTTGAATTTGACCAATATCATTGCCTCCTTTTATCCAGAGGAGACCAAAAGGGTTTTGCTCGGCGCGCATTGGGACACCCGCCCTTCTGCGGATAAAGAACTTGACTCCAGTTTAAGAGATAAGCCAATTCCGGGGGCGAATGATGGTGCTTCGGGCGTGGCAGTGCTCTTGGAGATGGCAAACGTTCTATCCAAATCCAAGCCCAAGTACGGAGTCGATATTGTCCTCCTTGATGGGGAGGATATGGGAAAAGAGGGAAGTGATGACTTTTGTCTGGGCTCGAAGTATTTTGCAAAGAACTTGGGAGATTATCGTCCCCAATTTGGCATTATTTTAGATATGATAGGGGATAAAAACTTGAATATCTATCCAGAAGGATATTCTGTCGCTTATGCACCGAAAGTAGTGGATTTGGTCTGGTCCAGAGCCAGAAAACTCAACTACCAATGTTTTGGTAGCTCAGTCAAACATACACTTATAGATGATCACCTTCCATTGATCAGCGCAGGAGTACCCTGTATTGATGTTATTGATTTCGACTATTCTTACTGGCACACCCTTTCCGACACACCGGACAAATGCAGTTCAGAAAGTTTAGAGAAAATTGGCAAACTATTAATAGAGGTTCTATATCATTAAGGCTAACATGAAATGGTGGGATTTCAATTTGGCTGAAATGAGAGGATTGTTAGTTCTTCTCGTTCTTTTGCTGGTTGGCAGCGGAATTGCCATATATAAAAAATACCACGCCAATTTTCCGATGGAGATAATCTTCAGGGAATCTAAGGCAGAACGGGGACAAGAAAAAACAACCAAGACCATTCAACATACGCAGTCTAAAATAGCCTCACCTGCTCCCACGGAAAAGGTGGATTTGAATACAACCAGCTGGGCGGAACTTGATCTCTTGCCTTATATTGGTCCGACCTTAAGCAAGAAGATTATCGAATACCGAGAGAAAAATGGAAAATTCAAACAGGTAGATGATCTTTTGAAAGTCAACGGAATTGGGGAAAAGACCCTAGAGAAGATAAGAGGTTACGTTGAAGTTAAATAGGAGTTGGAGTTCTTGAGAATAGTTGGTGGAAAATTGAAAAGCAGGAGATTATTCGTTTCCTCCAAGGCGAACTTTAGACCAACAGCAGATAGGGTGAAGGAATCGATTTTCAACATACTCAAAGGAGAGCTGGAAGGAAAAAGAGTCCTGGACCTTTTCGCCGGAACCGGAAATTTGGGCATAGAAGCCATCTCCAGAGGTGCTATTTCAATTACTTTCGTTGATTTCTCAGCCCAAAGCACCAAGATCATCCAAAGAAATTTGGGAGATTTGGAGTGTCTTTCTTGTGCCGAGATATTGAAACTGGATTATAGAAAAGCACTTCAAAAATTGGCTCGAGAAGGAAGAAAATTTGAGATAGTCTTTGCTGACCCACCTTATCTTTTGGGTTATGCTCAAGGAGTTATAGATTATCTGAAAGAAACAGGTATTTTAGGCGTTAATGCTTTGGTGATAATAGAGCATCATAAAAAAGAGGAGCTGAATTTGGATTCTTCTGATTTGGTTGAGCTGAGGCGAAGAAAATTTGGAGATACCATAGTTAGCATATTATCCAAGAAAAGATAACACTCGGAGGAAAATATGAGAAGAGCTGTCTATCCCGGCACATTTGACCCTATGACCAATGGACATCTCGATTTGATAAAAAGAGCTCTGAATATCTTTGACGAACTCACCATCGCCATTGCTGAAAATCCAACCAAGAAGCCACTTTTCTCCAAGAAAGAAAGATTGGAGATGGTTAAGGCTTCAGTTGGAAATCTACGTCGAGTACAGGTAGTGCCATTTTCCGGGCTTTTGGCGGACCTAACCAAAGAGTTAAAAGCGGTGGCGATAATTAGAGGAGTGAGGGCAGTGTCAGATTTCGATTACGAGTTTCAATTGGCTCTGACTAACAGAAAAATAGCCCCCAAAGCTGAAACAGTCTTTCTGATGCCGAGTGAGAAGTATAGCTATCTCAACTCCACTTTAATAAAAGATATTGCCAAGTGGAATGGGGATACCAGCAAGTTCGTTCCCCCTTTGGTGGCAAAGAGGTTAAGAGAAAAGTTCGGGTATAAAGTTTAGAGAATTCGTAGTGGCTTGCCCGCCCGACCAGGGATTCATCAAGCCCGACGGGTCGGATGCCTGCCCGTCTCTTCCCGCTCGACCTCCATGGCCAGGGAATCCGACCCCTACAATAATGCAGAATAACGTAGCGGACATTCCGGGAATGTCAGCTACGATTATTTTATGTTCGCGTAGGGGCGAAGCTTGACTTCGCCCGAAAAGCAAGGGTAGATATGAACTCTACCCCTACGTAAATTCAAGATTCGCCCAATAAATTGGGCAACTACAATGAATTAGATATGAAGGCGACCCATATGGGTCGCCTATGAAAAATCGGGGTGGGATGAATTCCCGCCCCTACGAATATAAAACATCTTTTTTGGAGTGCATCCAAATGGATGCAGCATTGACATGGTCAATGCACTCCATATGGATTCACAAAAAAATCAATGGATTCCTGTTTGCGCCGCTATAAACCATAACGTTTCATAGCACAGGAATGACAAACGAAAATAAACACCTCTTACATAAGGTATATCCATATCTTCAGATCTTCCCCACCACAGCCAAAACATAATTTTCAGTGTCCAAATATTTTATCGCCGCTTGTTTAATCTCTTCCGCAGTAACCTCTCTTATTTGCTTGATATATTTCTCGTCATAATCATAACCCAACCCCTCGAATTCATATACTCCCATATAATGGGCTTGGTTTATGCGGGAGAGGCGTCCCATAAGAAGGCTTCCCCAAATTGAATTTTTGGCTTTTTCCAACTCCTCTGAACTGGGCAACTCCCTTTTAATTTTTTTCATCTCCTCTAAAATCCCATTCAGAGCGATTTCGCGATTTTGCGGTCGGGTTCCAATAGAAGCCACAAACCAACCAAAGCCTTTCTCAAAATTGGTGGATGAGCCCACTGAATAAGCCAAACCCTGCTTTTCCCTGAGCTCCTGGGCTAATCGAGATGAAAGGATTTCATTGGTAACCTCTATTGCCGGCATATCCTGGCTTTCTATTCCAGGCAGAAGAGAACCCAGATATATATAAACTTGCTCCTTTTCCATTTTCTTCTCAACTTTGGAAGGGGAAGTTGGCTTGCTCGGAAGAGGAATATCCGGAAAGGCGAAATCGACTTTTGGCATATCTCCGAAATAAAGTTTGATTTTATTCATCATCTCATCTACAGGCAAACTTGTAGCAGCAGTAATAATTATGTTATTCGGAGAATAAAATTTCTTATAGAATTGAATTAAATCCTCCTGTGTTATTCCACCAATGCTTCTCCTGTTTCCATTTATGGTCTTAGAGAAAGGATGCCCTTTGAAAAGTTCAGCATAAAACAGGTCTCTGGCAGTCTGATAAGTGCTACCGCCCTGCATTCCCAAAATCCCCATCATCTCCGCTTTGACCTTTTCTATCTGGTCTTGCGGAAAGTTAGAGTTTTTTATGATATCAGCCAAGATATCAATCCCCTTATCCGCATACTCGTCTATGGTTTCAAAACGGAAGAAGGTAAAGCTTTTGGTGGTGTAACGGTCATCATAAGGTATATAAGGATTATCCACATTGGTTATCTGTGCTCCCACTAAAGCCAAATCGTTGGATAACTCTTCGGCCGTTCTATTTTTGGTTCCTTTCAGAAGCATACGATTGACAAAATCAACAATCCCCTCTTTTCCTTCTGGCTCCATAATAGAGCGATTTTTCCCCAATACATTCATGGCTAACACTTTTGAATCGGGATTACTTTTCACAATTACGGTCAAGCCATTGGGTAATACCTCTCTTCTGTATGAGCTGGTTGTCTTGGTTTCTTCTTTTTTTTCTTCATTCGAAAGAGGAGCATTCACTGTAGCAAGATATGGAGCTTTGTAGAGGTATTTTTTGGCAACTCTTTGAATCTCCTTGGGCTGAACTTTTTCCAAATTGGGAATATAGTTTTCCAGAAATTCATATCCGGCATTAACAATTGTGCCGGCTTTGAGCATTCCGTAAAAATGAA
>DASWLN010000132.1:0-9687 GCA_036396115.1 Candidatus Zixiibacteriota bacterium | reverse complement strand
CAAGTCCAAAGATGGAGTTGGAATTTCCGAGGAGAAAATCATCTTGGAGATCTCGGATTGTGGTGTGGGGATGAACAAGGAAACACAAGCTAAACTCTTTACCCCGTTTTTCACCACCAGGGAGGAGGGAACAGGATTAGGCCTTTCCACAGTAAAAAAGATTGTAGAAGCCCATCGGGGCGACATATATATCCAAAGTGAGCTGGGCAAGGGAACGAAAGTCAGAGTGATATTACCCAAAGAGATAACTCTGGTTTAAGGGGAATCTATGGAGAAGCGAATTTTAGTAGTGGATGATGATGCTTTAATGAAAGAGTTTCTAAACGAGACCCTCACCCGCAAGAAATACAGCGTTGATCTGGCTTCCACCGGAGAGGAAGCTTTAAAAATGATGAAGCAGAAGGAATATGATGTTATCCTTTCCGATATCCGTATGCCCCAGCTGGGCGGAATGGATGTGTTGAAAGCAACTAAGAGCTTTCTTCCAGATGCGAAGGTTATACTTATGACCGCCTATGCCACAGTGGAGAACGCGGTGGAGGCGATGAAATTGGGTGCTTACGATTATATTATGAAGCCGTTTTCCGCAGACGCGATTGAAGTAGCTGTTGAGAAAGCTTTTGAACATAAGAGATTGGTTCTGGAGAATAGGATTCTTAAATCCCAGATAGCCCATCAGTATCGCTTTGAGAATATCGTTGGCAAGAGTCCTCAAATGCAGAAGGTCTTTGAAATGGTGGATGTGGTAGCTAACAGCCGCGCCACAGTCCTGATTACCGGAGAATCCGGAACCGGCAAAGAACTAATCGCCAAAGCCGTTCATTATAACAGCCCCAGAAAAGATGGTCCTTTTATCAAAATTAACTGCGCTGCCTTGCCAGAAAATCTAGTGGAAAGTGAACTGTTCGGACATGAGAAAGGGGCTTTCACCGGAGCGATAAGACAGACCAGGGGAAGATTTGAGCTGGCAGATGGAGGCACCCTGCTTCTAGATGAGATAAGTGAGATCTCCTTGGGGCTTCAGGCGAAACTTTTGAGGGTTTTGCAGGAAAGGGAGTTTGAGAGAGTGGGTTCGGGTCAGTCAATTCAGGTTGACGTCAGAATCATCTCCACTTCCAACCAGAACATACCCGAATTAATAAGAAAGGGGAAATTCAGGGAAGACCTATATTACCGTTTGAACGTTATCCCCATTCATCTTGCCCCCTTAAGAGAGAAGAAAGAGGATATCCCGGCTTTGGCTGAACGTTTCCTGAGAATATATAATGAAGATAACAAACGTTCGATTGAAGGAATATCCGAGAAAGTATATGAACTTTTCATGAATTATCATTGGCCCGGGAATGTGCGCGAGTTGGAGAATTATATCGAACGGGCAATAGTTATGACTAAAGGGAAAATTCTCACTCCGAGTGAATTCCCCAGGGAATTGGCTTTAGGACAGACCAAAACTACTCTCGACTCCATTGAAGTGGGTTGTAGCATCGATGAGGCGGAGAAGAAATTGATTTTGAAAACGTTGGATGCCCAGAGTGACAATCGCACCAAGGCGGCTGAGATTTTGGGCATCTCCACCCGCACCTTGAGAAATAAGTTGCAGGAATACGGGTTAAAGGAGAATTAGTGTTAGGCAGAACCTCCTTTGGAATATCTGTAATACCTCTTCAGGAAGAGCAAAGGATAAATGACCCCCGCGAAATTCCCTGCAAAGATTTAGATTTCGATTGTTTTGCCTTAGATGGAAAAATCCCTTTTGATGATTATGGCAAGTGCTACGCTTATGCCCCGGAATTAGGGAGATGCATTTTTCGTCAAAGTGAATAAAATTCCATCCTATATAGAAGGTTTGTCAACAAAAAATCTCCCACTCTACTCGAAACAAAAAAACACCCCACCCAAGTCGGGTGGGGTGTTTAAATATTAGTTTAGTCGTTCATGGGGTAGTATGTGCGTATTTTCTGTATGCGTAGACTCCTTTTGCTTTGCTGTCACCACCACCAGTACCGCCATCCGTTGCTAAACTATTGACAAAATAATCTTCGATTCTCCTGGCAGTTTCAGAATCCGGTGCAGAAGCGTAAATCCACTGTGCATACTGGCCATTTTTCTTTACCCCGTGGTCTTTAAAAAGCCGATTTTCTGGATCTTCTGAAATACCTACATACCAATAGGGATAGTGGTTGCCATTTTCATCCATGTAGTGCTTTATTTCCTTCTTAATCTCTGATTCTCTTTCAGGTGTATCCATAATAATCAACCTCCATGAGTTTCATTATTTATCTTCACAGTTTTTTCTTGACAATTCGCGAATCACTAGTTAATTACAAATTAGGCTTGATTGAGTCTTTATTAGTGGACTCGATCGATTCGTTAATCCCCGACCGGAGCGACGGTCGGGGATTTATCTCTTGATCTCTATCACTGTTTAACTCTTTCCTTTGAAGGTTTCATTAATACTTACGGTTGATATAGCAACATCCGGTGTCCGAATGGTTCCTGCAAGGCTTTTCATGTTGGTCTCCAGAAATCTGGAGATTTATTTAACTGAAGGTACGTTGATATGGTACCTATCTTTTTAATCGTTTATTTTTATATTCAATATTAAACCTATGTATGCCTTTAGGCCATCGTAGATTTCTGGGTATTTCTTTTTAACATATTCTCTGACCCGATCTTCCCTAAACCAGATTTCCACAATCCTTAGGGGTTCAAAAACCTTTTTTTCTAAATCATCTCTATCTCGAGTAAATAACAAATTCTGTCGCTGAATTAAAGCTATATTCTGATTCAATATCTCTTTTTCTCTCTTCTCTTTGCTGATAATTAATCTATGCTTATGCTTGGAGCCAGGTTTCGTTTCAACTAGGCGTTGCGAAATCTTTACTCTCTTTTTCTTGGGCAATGTAAACAAGTGGTCCTTCGCAGCTATCTTTCTCCATTCGTGCCAAAGCTCTGCTCTCTTTACGTTGTCTTGATCCCCAAATTTACTATGTAAGTATCTCTGTCCCTTTTCGTTCATCGTTCCAAAGACTTTACCTGCACTCATTGGATATTTCCCTTTGTCTATTGCTTCCTTTATCTCGGGGAGAGCTTTGTTTATGATGAGCCAGTTTCTTACTGAGGGAGTGCTCCAACCATACATATTAGCTATTTCTTTAAGTGACATGTCGAATTTTCTCTGTAACTCCTCAAGCCTTTGGGCTTTTTCGCTCGGAAGAAAATCCTCCCATCTATGAGATTCAACGCGTAGGGTGGCCGGGTTAACGTCGTCTTTAATTTCGATTACAGGCAAAGAACTTAAGCTAGTGCTGGAAGGTAGACCGCCTAATTTATCCAAAGCAACAAGCGCCCTTAGTCGTCTATAGCCCTTAATTAGTCGCCATTTATTTTGTTCTCCTTTGACTTTTTGCACCACGAGATGGTCTGTTAGTCCTTCATTCTTAATAGACTTCATCAGAAATTCATCATTCTGCTTGGAGATTCCTTCAACTCTTTCTCTTCTTTCTAATTGTGGATCTAATTGAATATCATTAACATGCAGTCTCATTTTACACCTCCACGTTTAAATCTAATATATTTTGTGGTATCCTTTGATTATGTTCTTTTAATAGAGATACGAAAGTATCGTCTTTTAGCAAGATCGACAGCCATTCCGTTATGAAATCGTATTTTGTTCTTAAATCAGCCGTTACTGGACGAAGAAGCTTATTTTGCTCAGACAGTTTTCTAAAACTCTCCTTGAGTTCCCTCATTGAGACAGCTTTATTTTCTTGAATTAGTTTCTTCGCCATCGCTATTGCTGCCCGACCTTCTTCAAAATCAAGCTTCTCTTCTGAAATATAATCAACCACTTCTTCCGCTGACTTAGAGTCCTTAATGGCAGAAAGGGTCTCTTTCATAAGAGTAAAGGAGACGTTGCCATCCTTAACTTTTTCTCTGATTTTGGGAGTGATTCTGTCCATAGTTTTTTTGTATTGCCGGACAGTGGTAGGTCTAAGTTTATATTTCTTTGCTGTCTCTTCTTCGCCGAGCAGATCGTAATCCAAAGACATAAGATATGCTTTATCATATTCTGAGAGTTTTTCTCTAACCTCATTCTCGATCAGCCACCATTTAATTACTGTTTTTCTGTCAACTTCGTTTTTGTTGTAGACAAATGCCTTTATTCTATTTTCATTAAGAAGCTTAAAGGCCTCTATTCTACCCTGACCTTTACACAAGCTATAAGTTCCGTCTTCTTCTTTGATAACTGTAATAGGAATGATTAGGTCATAGTTTTCAATACTTTCTGCTAGTTCCTTAATCCTGTTCTTGTCATGTCTCCTCTCGTTTAATGGTGCTATTCTGTTTATTTCTATTTCTTCGATACGATCTTTCAAGACAACCATTTCAACCTCCTTTTTTGGTACCTACCTTTTTGTTATTATTTTCAATTTCGTGTACGACTTAAGTGTACATCATTGTGGTACCTTTGTCAAGTACTTTTTCTAAAAAAATTAACACCGTATTTCTTTCTCTCTTCTCATACTCAGACTCCGCAAAAACCGAAAATGTTATTCCTCGGTATGAATCATGATGTTCATATTGAGGTGTCGGTCATCCTGTCGGGTCCCGCTGTGCAACAAAATAAAGTTAGTTCAAAAGTTTGAAGTTTAGAACCAAGTGAACCTTGCCGATACTTACGATGAATAGGTGTAAACCCAAAAGGGATAGGTATACCTATACGCTAAAGGGATACTATCTTCTAAAGACTACGAGGAAAGAAGTATGGATATAGCTACTGTAGGTGGGTTGATGCTTGGGTTGGGTGCAATTATAATAGCTTATTTAGCAGAAGGTGGTAGTATATCCGCCATCCTGAAGTGGCGAGCCATGCTTTTGGTTATAGGTGGAACCATCGGCGCCTCCACCATTACTACTTCCTTTAAGACCCTGATGACTGTGCCCAAGTATCTTAAGATAGCCTTCTTCGGAAAATCACTTGACCCCTCAGAGTTGATAGATAGAATCGTCAAAATGGCAGAGAGAGCGAGAAGGGATGGAATATTGGAATTAGAAGGTGACCTGAAGACTATCACTAATCCGTTTTTCAAGAAAGCCATTCAATTGATTATTGATGGAACTGAGGTAACTGTGCTGAGAGAGATATTGGAGACCGAGATGTCATTCGTTTCAGAAAGGCATAAGAAGGGGATTTTGTTATTTCAAAAGATGGGAGGACTTTCTCCAACTCTTGGAATCCTTGGTACGATTCTCTACTTGATCAGCACTCTGGCAAATACTGAGGATGCCAGTAAGATGGCAGGACATATTGCCAGTGCTTTAATCGCCACCTTATGGGGAATTGGTTTGGCGAACCTGGTATATCTGCCGCTGGGTGACAAACTCAAACATCGCCATGAGGAGGAAATGGTGATGCTGGAATTGATTACCGAAGGGGCTCTGTCTATTCAATCCGGGGATAGCCCGAGAGTGATTCGCACCAAGCTTTTGTCTTTTGTTAATCCCAGCTTGAGAAAAGGTGAATAGGTTCCAAGATGGCTCGCAAAAAGCATGAAGAAGAGCATGAAAATCTGGAGCGCTGGCTTTTGACTTACGCTGATTTAATAACCTTACTTCTGGCTTTCTTCATCATTATGTATTCCATGTCCAAAGTAGATGCTAAAAAATTCGGAGCAATAGCCTCGGCTTTTCAGGGCGCGTTACGGGGTGGAACAAGCACGTTAAAAGAAGATACCTTAGTAACGCCCAATGATGACTTAGGAGCAGGACCGCTTAAGGTTGGGGATTTGAAACTTCTTGAGGCCGAAGTGCGGAGGGTTGCGGATGAATTGAGACAAAAGACCAAGATAAGCACGGAGGTAGGGGAAAGAGGATTAGTCATTCATATCACGGAGAGTGCCATTTTTCAGCCGGGACAAGGGCGTTTGACTCCTGCGGCCATGAAGGCATTAGACGTTTTAGCCAAAGTCATTCGTCACGTACCGAACGATATCCGAATCGAGGGGCACACGGACAATGTTCCCATTCATACAACAGAGTTTCCTTCCAACTGGGAGCTTTCCACAACCAGAGCTACTCAGGTGGCGAGATACTTAATTGAAAAGCATGATTTCTCACCTGCCAAGATTTCTGCTATGGGATATGCTGAATACAGACCTATTTTTCCAAACGACACTCCAGAAAACAGAGCCAAAAACAGAAGAGTGGACATCATCATTCTTTCTCCAAAAAAGCTGTTAGACGAGCCCTATTCTTATCAAGATGTTGTGACTAGGAAAAAATTGGTTAAACAGGTAGAGGCCGGGGCATTATCCGAGGAGAACAAAACGGATACCTTGGCGGTGCAAGAATCACAGAGCATAACCGAGGAAAGAGTGCCTACAATTGTGGAAAAGTTTTCCACTTATGACCGGAATTAGACCGATACAAATGCAATCACCGCAGATTGACTTTCAAGACAACTTCAATCCAATCCATAAGTTAAATCTCCAATAAATACTCAAGCGAGCTCTTGGCACAATATTTGCTAAAAATTTTGCCAGGTGAAAACTCTGTTTTAACTTTAAAACTCCATAGAGGTCAGGATGGAGCCGGTAAAAGATATAATAACAAGCCGTACCAATATTCCCTTCCTGAAGAAAGCTTTAAACCTTTCTTCTTTTAAGCAGAAGCTGACTTCCAACAATATCGTCAATGCTTCTACTCCCGGGTACAAACCTAAAGATATAGAATTCACCAAAGAGCTCAGTTCTTTCCTGGACAAAACCAAGACCACCGGCACGCGCACTAATCCTGCTCACATTCCATTGGGTCAGAACAGAGACAAATCCCCTGAGGTAATAGCTACGGAATCAACTGATCCAAACAACGTCAATAGCGTGGATATTGATAAGGAGATGGGGAATTTGGCTGAGAACGAATTGATTTATAGATTTGGAACTAAATTCATGAGCCGAAATTTCCAACTTTTGAAGTTAAGTATTAAGGGAGAATAAAACAAAGCTTACTATAAAGAAACGGGTAGGGAACGGTTGCACCGTTCCCGAAAAGATAAAAGACAGTAGAAGTAATGGCGCAGCCATTACTTACCCGATTGAGTATGCAAAAAGTGAGGGTTTATGACCGGAATTTTCAAAAGTATGCAGATTTCAGCCAGTGGGCTTTCCGCCCAGAGGCAAAAAATGAATGCGGTTTCCTCAAATATCGCCAACATCGAGACCTCTAAGACTCCGGAGGAAGGACCGTACAAGCGCAAGAGAGTAAATATGTCAGAGACCAAGGAACCCCAGAATTTTGTGGATCTTATACAGGAGCAAACCGGTCAACTTGTTACTACCAACCCGAGACATGTTTCCGCTGGAGCCAATAGTTCTTTCAAGAAAGCAGAACTTTCCGAAGTCAAAGCAAAAGAAGAAGCCAATCCTGACCAGCCAGTTAAGTTGGTCTACGACCCATCCCACCCAGAGCAGACGAGAAAGGATATGTGGCTTTGCCAAATATTAATGTCATCAATGAGATAGTGGATATGATGGATGCCTCCAGGACTCATGAAGCAAACCTCTCTGCTATGAAGGCGACTGAGGATATGACTAATAAAGCCTTAGATATGTAGACCCACAGGAGCATGAACTATGAAGAGCGATGCAGTAGGAATTGGAGCTTATCTTGGGAGCTCAAAAGTTAAACCAATGTCTTTCAGGGAAATTTATCCCCAGAAGGAAGAATCAAAAATAAAAGAGACGATTGGAAAAGAGGCTACTTCTGACAAATTAGAGTTATCCACTGCCCACACGGACTTGACAGGGCTTCTCTCCTTAGAGGAGAAGGAGTTTTTGGAAAAGCTTTTTGGATATGAAGAGAGCATAAGGAATTTGAACAGTAATCTTAAATCCTATACTAAACAACATGACCAAAACGAGAAAATCCTGGGAACTAAGATAGACATAATCGCTTGAAGGAGGTTAATCGATGAGAACCGGACAGATATCGCCCGAACAGATTGGAATTCAACTTCCCTCCACCAAGATAAATCAGACCAAGAATACCGAGGAGATTGAAAGCTTTGGCAATTTACTACAGAGCTTCATACAGGACGTCAATAGTTTGCAGAGCAATGCCGACCAGATGGTGCAGAAGTTTGCCCTGGGCCAGGTTGAAGATATGCATCAAGTGGTGGTAGCCTCAGAGGAAGCAAACATAGCTTTTCAGCTCCTTCTGGAGATAAGGAATAAATTAGTAGATGCTTACCACGAGCTTATGCGCATGGGAGCTTAAACAAATCGAGGTGAAAAATGGATTTTTTAAGGAAACTCTTTACGCAATTCTCTAATTTTTGGAGAGGTTTGCCCTCCGGCAAAAAGTTTACTTTTGTCTTCACCACAATTGTGGTCGTAGCGGGATTGGTCCTTCTTGTCTCCTGGGTGAGAAATGTCAGTTACGTTCCGCTCTATTCCGGCTTAGATGCGAGTGAGGCTGGTGTAGTAGTAGATAAGTTAATTGAGGGAAAAGTGCCTTATAGATTATCCAACAGAGGAACAACTATCCTGGTGGCTTCCAGCCGAGTGTATGACATAAGGATAAAGCTGGCAGCTGAAGGATTGCCTCGTACAGGAACAATAGGATATGAGATTTTTGATAAAAGCAATTTGGGAATGACTGACTTCCTGCAGAAGGTCAATTATCGTAGAGCCCTGGAAGGGGAGTTAACCAAGACCATCTGTCAGTTGAGAGAAGTACAGGCGGCAAGAGTACATATCGTCATTCCTGAAAGGCGGCTTTTTGAAAAGGATAAGATTGAAGCCACCGCCTCAGTAGCTTTGAAGCTCAGTCCTGCTCATCCATTGGGCAAGAGCCAGATTCAAGGTATAGCCTATCTGGTGGCATCCAGCGTTGAAGGGTTGAAACCGGGCAATATCACCATTGTGGATTACGAAGGAAACCTTCTCTCCTCCAATAATGATGGAAACAGTTTGGCGTCTCTTTCGGGAAGTCAAATGGAGTTGAGACAAAACGTTGAATCTTATCTGGAAACCAAAGCACAATCCCTTCTGGATGGAGTTATCGGTCAAGGCAAATCGATCGTCAGGGTTACGGCTGAGCTTAATTTCGAGCAGGCCGAAAAAACCCTAGAGGAATACGACCCGGAAAAGCTTACCATTCGCAGCGAGGAGAGGAGCACTGAAGGGGAAAAAGAGAATGTCATAACCAATTACGAAGTCAATCGAACAGTTGAGCATATCATCGGAGAGGTTGGAAATATCAAACGTTTGTCCGTGGCGGTGATGGTGGATGGGAATTACACTACCACCACCAATGAGCAAACCGGAGCAACGGAGAAGAAATACATCCCTCGTACACAGGAAGAATTAGACCGATTAGCTAGCATAGTTAAAAGTGCAGTTGGCTTTGACGATACCAGAACGGATAAGCTGGAGATAGCCTCAGTCGCTTTTGACCGAACCAAAATGGAGGATGAGCAGAAGGAGTTAGATAAAATAGAGAAGAGGAATAATTATTTCTCCATTGGCGAAAAGGTAACGATAGTTATAGGAGTTTTACTGGGTCTTCTAGTCCTGCATCGGATAATAAAGAAAGCATCCAAGAGCATATCGGAAATAGCGGCTTCAGCTCAGCCACCTTTATTTAAAGCGTCAGGTAAGATGGGGGTAGGGGAAAAGAGTTTCA